>CAUSIX010000273.1:0-3032 GCA_963531555.1 uncultured Oribacterium sp. | reverse complement strand
TCCTCTCGAGCTTTCCGTAAAACTTGATTCCGTACTTGTCTCAGCTGATCCTGCATCAGCGCTTTCTGTCGAATTCAATTCTGTACTTTCTCCTGAAGCTAACGCACTACTCTTGTTTCCGCTGCCTTCCGTTTCCGATACGGTCGGTCCATTCTCATCCATTTCAATAAGAGATACTTCTGAATCGATGGATGCCTGATCTTCCTTGTAAATTCTTCCGGTCTGAAATGCATCATAAAGCACGGCAAGACGGGAGTCGGACGACAGAGCTTCCAAGAGTTGAGAATCCACTGCATTAATCAGATCTTTTACCTCTTGATGTGTCTGTATGTAATCATATACAAATTTTGTCTGCTCCGGTGTCTTATTTTCAACTAATTCAAAGGCATTTGCTTCATTTACCTTAATGTAGCAATACATAATAGCCGGTGCGGCCGTTTTTGCTCGTCTGAAACGAACCTTATATTGTAAAAATACCAACTTTTCATTTTCGCCGATTCCCGGAACGGCGTAGGTTTTGATATCATCATAGGATTCAATATACCCTGCCTGGGTCTTTAACTGGGCTTTCAGCTTACTTTGCTGTTCCTCACTTTGATTGCTAACGCCACTTAAACGGTAAAGGGTATCTACATCTGCAGTAAGCTTTGCTTGAAAATATTCACGGAAAAATTTTTCCAAAACATCATCGTTATATTCTTTCAGCGAAGTATCCTTGTCTTCATGCATATCGGAAGCACTTGCCATTTCCGAAGAAGATACCGCTATTTTATTCTTATGCGTAAGAGGAACTCCTAGGCCTAATGCTTCCAGAAATTTGATTACAAGAATCAGCACAATGATCAGTGCCGGAATAATCATGATTTTCCTATCCTCATTGTGCTCTCTCTTATTTCTTTTCTTGCGTAAAATACGCTGACTTTGATTTCTTTTTTTTAATATGATTTTTTGCACGGACTTCTTTGACAGAAGCTTTGCCACATCATCTAAATTATCTACATTCTTCCCCATAAAACTGTCCTTTACTGTTTTATTCAACTGCTATATATTACCTTATTTTAGAAAAAAAATATAGATATTCGGCTTACACTTTCCTATCACATATATGAATTGCCCTCCCCGGAAGTGTAGACAAAAACTCTCGCTAATGCGCTCAAAAAAAGTGCTGCCCGACAAAGGCAGCACTTTTACATATTCTATAGAATTACTCAAGAATCTTAACAACTCTTCCGGAACCTACTGTTCTTCCACCCTCACGGATAGCGAAACGAAGTCCCTCTTCCATAGCGATCGGATGAATCAAATCTACTTCCATCTCTGTGTTGTCACCGGGCATAACCATCTCTACGCCTTCCGGTAACATGCAGACACCGGTAACGTCAGTTGTTCTGAAATAGAACTGCGGACGATAGTTGGTGAAGAACGGAGTATGACGTCCACCCTCGTCTTTTGTCAATACGTAAACCTGTGCGGTAAACTTCTTGTGGCACTTTACGGAACCCGGCTTACAGATAACCTGTCCTCTTTCAATCTGATCACGGTTGATACCACGAAGAAGAAGACCAACGTTGTCACCTGCCATAGCCTCATCAAGCTGCTTACGGAACATCTCGATACCGGTGATAACGGACTTCTGTGTCTCCTCGGAAATACCAACGATTTCTACTTCATCGGATACATGAAGAACACCACGCTCTACTCTACCTGTAGCAACGGTTCCACGACCTGTAATAGTGAAGATATCCTCAACAGGCATAAGGAACGGCTTATCAGTCTCACGAGCAGGCTCAGGAATATAGCTGTCTACTGCATCCATAAGTTCCATGATCTTGTCGCCCCACTCGGACTTCGGATCCTCAAGAGCCTTTAATGCGGAACCCTTGATTACAGGGATGTCATCTCCCGGGAACTCATACTCGGAAAGAAGCTCTCTAACTTCCATCTCAACGAGCTCAAGAAGCTCAGGATCGTCAACCATGTCACACTTGTTCAGGAATACAACGATAGCAGGAACACCTACCTGACGAGCAAGAAGGATATGCTCTCTGGTCTGTGCCATAACACCGTCGGTAGCAGCTACTACAAGGATAGCACCATCCATCTGAGCAGCACCGGTGATCATGTTCTTAACATAGTCAGCGTGGCCCGGGCAGTCAACGTGAGCATAGTGTCTCTTCTCTGTCTCATACTCAACGTGGGAGGTGTTGATGGTAATTCCTCTTTCTCTCTCTTCCGGAGCTTTATCGATATTAGCAAAATCAGTTGCCGTGTTTCCTGCTACACGATCAGCAAGAACCTTGGTAATAGCAGCTGTAAGAGTTGTCTTACCGTGGTCAACGTGTCCGATAGTTCCGATGTTACAGTGTGGTTTGGTTCGCTCAAAATGCGCTTTTGCCATTTCAATACCCTCCTAATAAATGTAATACAACAAAAATCATGCCAAGCACCGACGCATGCATAGCATGCGAATTGCAGTACATCCCAAGTTCCTGAAAACGAACCCAGTATTCATGATTTTATCATCAGTTTATGCATTAAGCAAGCAGTTTTGCTTTATTTCTTTGCCTCGGATAATACCTTCTCCTGGATGTTCTTCGGGCATTTCTCATACTTCTCAAAGAACATGGAATAGTTTGCTCTACCCTGTGTCTTGGAACGAAGGTCGGTTGCATATCCGAACATCTCTGCAAGAGGTACATAAGCATTAATCTGTTTTCCGGACGGGATATCCTCCATGCTCTCAATCTTACCTCTACGGGAGTTAACATCACCGATAACATTTCCCATGTACTCTTCCGGAGTAGTAATCTCGACCTTCATGATCGGTTCAAGAAGAATCGGATCCGCTTTCTGCATTGCGTTCTTAAAAGCAATAGAGCCCGCGAATTCGAAGGCACGCTCGTTGGAGTCGACCTCATGGTAAGATCCGTCGTAAACATTGGCGCTTACACCAAGTACGGGATAGCCTGCCAGAACTCCGGAGTTGGCAGCCTCACGAATACCCTTTTCAATAGCAGGGATATATTCCTTCG
>CAUSIX010000272.1:0-3038 GCA_963531555.1 uncultured Oribacterium sp. | reverse complement strand
ACGAGAACACGAATCATATAATCACGTCCATTTTGATCCGTTCCGAGGAGATGCGGAAAAATCTTCTCTCCTTTTGCCATCTCCGCTTGTTCCACCTTCGAATATTGCATGGGAGCCAAACGCTCAGACCCCTTCATCTGTTGTTCATACTTATAAGGATAGAAGGATGGAACGATAAAACAAAATATCATAATCAAAAGAACAAGGAAAAAGGCACTCATGGCAATCTTGTTTTTACGGAATCTGCGAATACCGTCTTTCCAGAAGCCGACAGACTCCCGCATCACCACGAGGGACTCTTTATCTTCACCGGAGGCAGGCATAAAATCCTCCATGGAGACCTGCATACTCAGGGGATTTTTCTTGATTTCTTCCATACTCTCATCTCTCCTTCCTACTTTAATTTGATACGCGGATCGACAAAAGCATAGGCAATATCCACGAAAAGATTCATGACGATAACAAATACGGCCAGGAAAATGGTAGTTCCCATAATCATAGGATAATCTCGACTGGTGATACAGCTCACGAATTCGGAACCGAGCCCCGGAATATTAAAAATCTTTTCTACGATAAAGGAACCGGTCATAAGAGACGCAAGAAGCGGTCCCAAATAGGTAATAACCGGCAGAATAGCGTTTCGGAGCGCATGTTTGAAAATGGATTTGAAGGTCGTTACTCCCTTTGCTCTTGCCGTTCTCATATAGTCCTGTCCCATAACATCCAGCATGGATGAGCGCATAAGACGAGCCATATAAAAACTGGGATATAGGGCCAGAGCAATGACCGGCATCACATAACTTCTCGCATCCTTTAAGCCTAAAGAAGGTAATAAATGAAGTTTTGTTGTAAAGACGTAAACCAAAAGAGTGGAGGATAAGAAGGAAGGAATAGCGATTCCCGCCGTGGATAAAACAATGATGAGATTATCCAAAAACTTTCCTCTGTTGAAGGCGGCAACCGCACCGAGAGGCACCCCGGTAAGAACAGCCAAAACAAGTGCCATGCCTCCTATACGAGCGGAAACCGGAAACTTTACGGCAATGATTTGCGCCACGGTTCTTCCCCTCTTCTTAATAGAAAGACCGAAGTCACCGTGGAGAAGCCCTGTCATATAGGTTGTATACTGCTGAAATAGCGGTTTATCCAAACCGTATTTTGCTTCCATTGCAGCCTGTGCCTGCGGAGTCACCGCTTTTTCAGCCAAGAAGGGACCGCCGGGAACCATGTTCATGACAAAAAAGGTCATGGTTGCTACCAAAAATGCAGTTATCAGAGACATAATGGCTCTTTTCAAGATATACTTTGGCATAGTATCCTCCTCGGAAGCTGGGTTGTAATCTGAGATATCTTCTCGGAATATAGAGCAGCGGGATTTCCGTGAAATTAATTAGCTCTGAATATACACGATTATGAATTGAGTTTCAAGACACAGAATTTATAAAAATTTTTAATTTATAAAGAATCAGTAAGAATATCCCCAGAATTTCAGGCTTATTTTTGACTGTTTTGCAATAAATAAAAGACATATCATTTAATATCATTAAGTATAAGTCTAAAAATGACGAATTTATTCATTTCTATACATAGAATTTCGATAAAATGTAAAATTTATACATTTAATATTTCTCCAACATGTATAGTTTCAAGGAAGAGTAAAATCCTCATATCCCCATATTTTACAAGGCTCTACAGCATTTTCATCAACATGGTTTGTCCTATAACCCCATTTTGTCCTATAAGCCGGAAAATCACTATACTGCATACTCGTAAAGAGATACTCATCAGAAAAAAAGCTGCCACAAATTCCTTCCACGGGAATCCAACGATTACCCCTGTCTATGGAAGTCGATGTTTGCAGCAGCTTTTTCTTATATTCGATAATGTCAATCCTATGCAAGAGATGAACTATCTTTTTTTCTTTTTTAAAAATTATTCACTATGGAACAGGAATTCCCGAAAAATATTAGGCTTCCTTTTCCCCGGGCATTAACCAGCCTTTTTGATCGGTATGGAGTAATTCTTCCGCGATCTCGGATAAGGGTTCTCCAAGATAATCCTTATAGATTGCTTTAATGGAAGGATTTTCATGACTGAAACGCAAGCTTCCCTCCCGATCCTGCTTATATAAAACGGGAGCTCTTAACGCTGCCATTTCCTTTTGGTCATGAATAGGCTGTCCGCCTCCTCCCACACAGCCTCCGGGACAAGCCATAACTTCAACAAAATCATAGTGAGCCTGTCCGGTTTTTAACGCTTTTAAGAGTTTATCGGCATTGGCAAGGCCATGTACTACGGCAATTTTCAGTTTATTTCCGGCAATACTAAAGCTGGATTCCTTCCATCCATCCATTCCGCGAACATCTTGGAAGGCTTCGGGATCAGGATTCTCCCCTGTTGCGAGATAGTATGCACTACGAAGTGCCGCCTCCATAACTCCCCCTGTCGCACCGAAGATATTTCCCGCTCCGGAGCCTATACCTAAAGGCATATCCAGAACCGTGTCGGAGAGTTTATCAGGGCTCAGATGGAAGGATCGAATAAGCCTGTTCACTTCTCTTGTGGTTAACGCTACGTCCACATCATATAAGCCCTCTTTATCCGTCATATTCGGATAGGCACACTCGGCCTTTTTAGCGAGGCAAGGCATGATGCTGACGGAAAATATTTTCTTCGGACTGACTTTCAGTATATCGGCATAGTAGCTTTTAGCAACAGCACCGAACATCTGCTGCGGTGATTTGGAAGTGGAAACCTGAGGAATAAATTCAGGGTAATGGCTCTTAATAAACCGAACCCATCCCGGGCAGCAGCTAGTAAACATGGGAAACTGCCCTTCATTATGAGTGAACTTATGAAGAAATTCCGATGCTTCTTCCATGATAGTCAGGTCAGCGGAAAAATCGGTATCAAAGACATAATCAAATCCGATTTCCTTAAGACAGCTCGCCAAACGCTCCACGGTAGCTTCTTCAGGGCCTAAGCCGAATTCCTCTCCCCATGCTGTTCGAATAGAGGGAGCAATTTGAGCCAATACG
>CAUSIX010000271.1:0-3042 GCA_963531555.1 uncultured Oribacterium sp. | reverse complement strand
GAATCGGGACAAGAACTGTTCCCACAGCATTGCGAAACGGATTCATGAGTCCGTCCTTAACGGAAGAAAGAACCATCATCATAATACAGAGTACGGTTAAAATGATAAAAATATATTTACTTCTCTTGTTTTCCACTAAAACTTCCCCTGTTCCTTAAAGCTATAGTAACGATTGTCTCCAATAATAACGTGATCCACCAAAGGAATCCCTATATAATTCCCGGCTTGTTTTAAAGACTCGGTAAAATCAAAATCCTCTTTGGAAGGCAAAGGGTCTCCGGAAGGGTGGTTGTGCACAAGAATCATGCAACTTGCTGCAGTCATCAGCGCAGCTCTAAAAACTTCTCTTCCGGAAACACTGGCCGCATTACCGCTCCCTTTAGCAAGAAGGCAATCCTTCAAAAGTTTGGCTTTCGTGTCTAAATAAAGTACCCTTACCTCTTCATGATCCAAGTAACGCATTTCCTCTTTGAAATAGAGAAGCACGTCTTCCGGAGAACGGAAGAAATTCAGTTCCTCTCTAATTCTGCTGTTCCAGATTCTTCTTGCCATTTCGCCTATGGAAAGAAGTTCTATCGCCTTCGTTTCTCCGATGCCGGAAACGCTCTGAAGCTCTTCCATGGAAAAATGCATAAGAGCGGTTAGCCCCTTGCACTCTCTCCTTAATTGCAAAATTTCTTCGGAAAGCTTTAAAACAGGGGCATCTTTTCTTCCGGTCCGAAGGATTAACGCTAAAAGCTCGGAATCCTTGAGACTCGATATACCGCATAGCCTTGCCTTTTCACGAGGAAGAAGTAAATCCTCTTTTTTCAGATCATTTTTCATTTTTTCCTCCTTTAAAAAGGAGGAGTCTACAGAGATTTTATTTTACCACGAAAACGAAGCTTTGCATAAAAACTTTTCTTACACTTTTTTGCAAAAAAACTTTCTCTACTCTCTTGATGAATTCGGAACAAATACATGTTTACTTCATTATGACTTACTTTATTATGACTTACTTCCTTTATGATTTACTTTATCTATTACTTACTTCTTCTATTACTTACTTCTACGCTTCGTTAAATTCAGCTAAACTTCTATTCCTCTATTTTAATAAATCCTTTTCTATACATGCTGTCCAAGGCCTTAATCACTCCATACTTTCCATGCGGGAAAGTCAAACCGCCTTGGAAATATACGGTATAGGGAGGCCGAATCGGAGCGTCAGCGGAAAGCTCGATGCTGGAGCCCTGCACAAAAGCGCCTGCCGCCATAACGACCTGATCCTCATACCCCGGCATATCATCGGCTTCAGGTCGTACAAAGGCGTCTACAGGCGCTGCAGCCTGTATTCCTTCACAAAAGGCAAGAAGTGCTTCCTTACTGCCCAGGGTAATCGCCTGAATAATATCCATTCTCTTCGTATCAGCCGTAGGATGGCAGGAAAAACCTAATTTTTCAAAAAGACTTGCGGCAAGAATCGCTGATTTTTCCGCAGAAGCGGTCACAGTCGGCGCAAGGAAAAATCCCTCAATCAAATCCTTATTCAGATTTAAAGACGGCCCCTGCTCTTTTCCGAGTCCCGGTGCATATAAACGAACAGCACATCTCTCGATGCAGGCTTTTGTTCCGGCGATGTAGCCTCCAATAGGAGCCAGTCCGCCACCCGGGTTCTTGATGAGAGATCCCACAACCATATCCGCTCCGAAGTCGCTCGGCTCATCCGTGCATACAAACTCGCCGTAGCAGTTATCCACCATACAGATAAGATCCGGCTTAATCGACTTTACAAAGCGAATAATTTCTCCGATTTCTTCAGGACTAAAGCTTCTTCTGTCACTATAGCCCTTGGAACGCTGAATCTCTACCAGTCGGGTTTTTTCATTGATAGCATTTTTAATGCCCTCCCAGTCAAAACCTCCGTCCGGGAGTAAATCCACCTGCCTGTATCGGATTCCGAATTCCTTTAAAGAGCCTAAGGATTCACGAATTCCGATAATCTCTTCCAAAGTATCGTAAGGCTTTCCGACCGGAGAAAGCATTTCATCACCGGGACGAAGATTGGCCTGTAAAGCAATGGCAAGGGCATGCGTTCCGCAGATAATCTGTCCTCTTACCAAGGCATCCTCCGTGTGAAAATAGGCGGCATAGGCCTCCTCTAAAGCATCTCTTCCCATGTCATTATGCCCATAGCCGTTTGTTCCCGTAAGATGTGCCTCCGAAATCCCCGCCTTTTGCAGGGCGGCAAGCACCTTTAATTGGTTCAGCTCTGCGATTTCATCTATTTTTTTAAATCTCTCCTCCAGCGATTTTACGACAGACTCGCTGTAGTCTACGACCTCTTTAGAAATCCCCATTTCAACATACATTTCTCTATAATCCATTCCGCTTCCTCCTCACGACTTTTAAAATTTTCCGCTTCTACAAAAATAGTCTCTTTTTCTCTCTTAAACCAGGTTAATTGCCTTTTTGCATAGTGTCTGGAATTTTGCTGAATCAGTGCTTTACACTCACTAAGACTGCATTCTCCTCTAAGATAAGGGAAAATCTCCCTGTATCCGATTCCCTTAAAGCCCGGAGAATGCTCCGTATAGCCTTTGTTAAAAAATGCCTCCACTTCAGAAACCAAGCCTTCTTGAAACATTTTTTCAACCCGAGCGTTAATCCCCTCATATAAGTCTTCTCTATTGCGGTTGAGAACCAGAAAAAGGCTGTCATAGAGTGCTTCTTTTTCCTTCTCCTCCCGATTATGCTTCGATATCGGACTTTTATGAAGATAAAAATACTCTAGGGCACGCATAATTCTTTGCCGGTTATGCGGATGAATTTCTTCTGCCGATACCGGATCCACTTGTTTTAATTCCTCATGTAAGGCTGTACTCCCCCGCTCTTTCCTCTCTTTTTCCAGTTTACTTCGAAGTCTTTCCTTTTCCGCTTCATCCTCTTCCTGAAAATCAATATCTCGGAGCATAGCCTGAATATAAAAGCCTGTTCCGCCTACCAAAATTGGAAGTCTTTCCCTTCGGTAAATTTCCTCCACCTTTTCTCTTGCCATGCTCTGAA
>CAUSIX010000270.1:0-3042 GCA_963531555.1 uncultured Oribacterium sp. | reverse complement strand
TGATGTTCTCGTAGATAAACTTCATGAGGCTCAGTACCGCCGGAATATTGTTCTGGAGATTCGGCACCTCTACATAGCTGATAGCGCCTCCCGGGGAGAGCTTCTGGAAGTCCGCCTCAAAGGAAAGCTTCGAGAACGCGTCAATCTTCTCCGAAACGTGCACATGATAGGAGTTCGTGATGTAATTCTTGTCCGTGACTCCAGGAATCTCCCCGAAACGCTTCTTTAAAGCCTTCGCAAACTTATAGGTGGTAGACTCCATCGGGGTTCCGTAAACGGAGTAGCTGATATTTTCCGCTTCTCTCCACTTCTTGCAGGCCTCATTCAACTTCTCCATCACTTTCAGGGAAAATGCTCTTCCCTGCTCTGTCGTATGAGAAACGCCGAGCATTCGAACACACATCTCATAAAGCCCTGCATAGCCGAGAGAAATGGTACTGTAGTTGTTAAAGAGGAGCTTATCGATGGTCTCCCCCTTCTTCAGTCTTGCGAGTGCGCCGTACTGCCAAAGAATCGGTGCCACATCGGATACCGTCCCGAGGAGTCTCTCATGGCGAAGGCGGAGGGCTCTGTGACAAAGCTCCAAGCGCTCGTCCAGAATATCCCAAAACTTCTCCATGTCTCCGTCGGAAGAACAAGCGACATCCACCAAATTAATGGTTACCACACCCTGATTAAAACGGCCGTAGTACTTGTGCTTTCCGTTTTCTCCGAGTCCTTCTTTATCTTCCGTAAGGAAAGAGCGACAGCCCATACAGGGGTATACATCTCCCCCCTTATACTCCTTCATCTTCTTTGCGGAAATATAGTCGGGAACCATTCTCTTGGCCGTACACTTTGCGGAGAGTTCCGTCAAATAATAGTAGGGTGCATCCTCTTTAATATTGTCCTCATCCAAAACGTAGATGAGTTTAGGGAAAGCCGGGGTAATCCAAACGCCCTTCTCGTTCTTTACCCCCTGCATCCTCTGGCGAAGTACCTCTTCGATAATCATGGCAAGGTCATCCCGCACCGGGCCCTTCTCCACCTCATCTAAGTACATAAACATGGTTACAAAGGGAGCCTGTCCGTTACAGGTCATAAGGGTAATCAGCTGATACTGAATGGTCTGGATTCCACTCTTGATTTCTTCTTTCAGACGACGATTCACAATTTTTGCAATGATTTCCTCGTCCATGTTCTCGCCGGTCTCTTTTCTTTCCTCGATGACCGCTTCTCTAATCTTCTGTCTGGAAATGTCCACGAAGGGTGCTAAGTGCGAAAGGGTAAAGGACTGTCCGCCGTACTGGTTGGAAGCCACCTGTGCCACAATCTGCGTAGTCACATTGCAGGCGGTAAAGAAGCTGTGCGGCTTTTCAATCATGGTCTCTGAAATCACCGTTCCGTTCTGGAGCATATCTTCCAAGTTAATGAGGTCACAATTATGCTCCTTCTGCGCATAGTAGTCGGAGTCATGGAAATGAATAATTCCTTCCTCATGGGCACGCACAATATCTTCCGGGAGCAGCAGTCTCTTTGTTAAATCCTTGGAGACCTCTCCTGCCATATAATCTCTCTGCGTAGAGTTAATGACCGGGTTTTTGTTGGAATTCTCCTGCTTCAGTTCTTCATTTGCCTGATCAATGAGCGCAAGAATATCTTCATCGGTAGAGTTTGCTTTACGAGCCATCTCTCTTTTATAACGATAACGAACATACTTCTGCGCTACCTCATAACCGCGCATCTCCATAATCGCGGTCTCTACCATATCCTGAATTTCTTCGACATTCACAGCATAGCTTTTCGCCTGAATCTTCTTCACCACACTGTCTGCAGCAGCCTGAATCTGATAGGCGTTTAACTGATAGATCGGAGCAACTTCCTTGTTGGCCTTCTCAATGGCATGAACAATCTTTGACAGGTCAAATTTCACCTCTTTGCCGTTTCGCTTAATGACATTCTTCATGAGTAGAACTTCTGTTTCCATACTTCCCCCTAGCCGTAAAAAAAGCCGGAAAAGGCCGGCTCTGTACACTGTCCGCTTTTTCTCTTATAAGCCAATCCTGTCAAGTCTTAAATCCCGAACAAAACAGGATATTGTTTAATTTCTCCGTTTAGACACTATATATTGTGTGACGTCCCCTATCATACGACAAAGATAGGGTTTTTGAAAGAGAAAAATGTAGAAAATTAAGCACAAAAAAAAAGGAAAAATTTATGCATTTTTCCTTTTCCTTAATGAAGCTTCTTTCCTTGAAAAGCTCTGCGCTTTTACTCTCTGAAAAAATTCACCGGATTATAGCGCTTCTCATTCCGAATCGTCGTGCTCTCCTCATGTCCCGGAAAAACCAGCGTCTCTTCCGGAAGAGTGAACAGCTTTTCCCGAATACTTTGTATAATCTCCTTCTCACTTCCGCTAAACAAATCGGTTCTGCCGTAGGATTCCGAAAAAAGGGTATCTCCGCTGAAGAGATAGGGCGGATTTCCCTCTACGAAGAAGCAAACGGAACCTTTTGTATGTCCCGGAGTAGACAGCACCTTCCATTTTCTCCCTAAGAGCTCCAATCGGTCTCCGTCATGCAGTCCAATAAAATCATGAATCTCCACTCGTCCCTCCGGATCCCTTCCGGACATATTGTATTGCCCGTTTCCAAGCATTTCTCTTTCTTCTTCCGCAGCATATAGCGGAATCTGATATTTTTCCCTTAATGCGGGAACGGCCAGAATATGATCGAAATGTCCGTGTGTAAGAAGAATCGCCTTGGGCTTAAGATTCGCCCCCTCCAGAAAAGAAATAATTCGTTCCTCTTCCGCAGCCGGATCAATCAGAACGGCTTCTCTTTTATTCTTCTCATAGACAATATAGCAATTTGTTCCGACAATCCCCAGCACAAGGCTCTTTATCTCTATCATTTATCCCTTTCCTCTCTCGATCTCATAAACCCCCTGAATCTTTTTCAGTTTGCCTATGATTGTATTTAAGACATCCTTATTCGGCACTTCGAAAGACAGGAGAATCGTCACTTTTCCATTTTTCCCAGATCGGAAGAGCACACGTCTGAA
>CAUSIX010000269.1:0-3054 GCA_963531555.1 uncultured Oribacterium sp. | reverse complement strand
TGCCTTTTTTACACTCTCGTAAAACCATCTCCTGCTCCTTCATTCAATCCGAGTTGTTTCGTTCCTCTCTTCCTCTTTGCTCTATCCAAAAAGTCTTAAGTATCCCGTTCTTTCTCCTTATTCCCCGATTTCACCGATACGGGAAGGCATCATCATCTGCATCTGCAAAAGAGAAAGCAGGCTTTGAAAACTTTGCTTATCGATTGTCACCGTGGAAGGATCTCCATCTCCCGCTGCCGCTTCTCTTGCCTGTCCCTTTGCAATACCGCCGGTGAGCAAAGATTGCATCAAGCCCGAAAGAAGAAGAGAATTGCCGCCCGCTCCGCCGAGTATGGAAAGTAACGAAGAATTTGCGGAAATTCCGAAATCACCGCTATTTAATCCCAAGGCCGTTGTAGCAGCTCCCACAGTACTTCCGGAAGAACTTGCGCTCTCACCCTTATAAGTAAAATGGCTCTGCACCCGGTTGGCACTGTCTCCCAGATCCGCCATAATTTTCTTCACATAGTCCTGTGTCTCCTTGTAAGGCGGAACCCCGCCGTACTTTTTCACCGCTCCGGGACCCGCATTGTATGCCGCCAGTGCAAGCGGTACCGATCCGAAGCTCTTGATATTGTCCCGAAGGAGCTTAGCTCCTCCCATAATATTTTCATAGGGGTCAAAGGCATTTTTTACGCCCAGCGTTTTGGCCGTTCCGGGCATGAGCTGCATGATTCCCTGTGCTCCGGCATGGGAAACGGAATTTGCATTAAAGTTGGACTCCTGTTTTGCGACAGCCAGAAGAAGCGACTTTGACACACCGTAGGTCCTGCTCGCCTCATCAAAAATAGCTTCATATTGCGCTGCACCCTTGGGAAGGGCCGCCGTTTTTCTTGCTCCCTGTGCTACCGAGGACAGGACATTCTGAAAGCTTGTTCCGGATGCACCCTGCGTCGTTGTCTGTAAGGCATTATTCCGAACGCCGCTAAGGACTCCCTGGATTCCGTTCTGTATGGAAACTGCATTTGCCATGCTGTAAAAACCCCTTTTTCTATAAAAAATCATACTAAACAGTAGTCTATCGACAAGCTCTATAAAAAAAATAAGGGGCTGTAAAAAAACGCCCCAAAAGAAAAAGTGCTCAGACCAAATAATCTGAGCACTTTTTTGGTATAATTAATTTATGTCCAAAAATAAAAATACCATCGGTAATTATACTGCTCGGCAACTAAAATTACCATTAGATATCGAAAAGTTAATTGATATTTCGGATCCGGTATATACCTTTTGTGAAGTTATGGATCACATTGATCTATACAAATATTTTGCTGAGAAAGGCTGCAAAACAGGTCGTAAAAGATGTGATGTTCAAAAATTACTTAAGGTAATCCTTTTTGCCTTTATGGAAAATGGGATTTGTTCGTTGAGAGAAATAGAAAAACTATGCCGTAACGATATACGATATATGTATCTCCTCGACGGCATGAAAGCCCCAACATTTGCTACTTTCGGAAATCTTATTCGAAATAACTTAGTATCTTCCATAGAGGATATTTTTAAAGATATAAATTCCTATATATTTGAAAAAGACCATGTAGACCTAAATCATGTTTATATCGATGGAACTAAGATTGTAGCGAATGCGAATCGTTATACTTGGGTATGGAAGAAGTCCTGTATAAAAAATCGCAGTAAAGTCTATGAGAAGATTTCACTGTTGATAGATACTATTAATAGAGACGTTCTTGGATATCTTGGGATAAAGTTTGAGAAACGAGAAGAATACGCCATTGAATATTTATCTGAACTTCTTGACTCCTACAAGTGCGCTACCGGATTAAATCTATCTGATTTTGTTTCCGGAAAAGGAAAGCGCAAGAGTATTTGTCAAAGACAGTATCAAAAAATGCAGGAATACCTCAATCGGCTTAAGAGTTACGCGAAACATATCAAAACTTGTGGCGAGTATAGGAATAGCTATTCTAAAACAGATCCTAGTGCTACGTTTATGCGAATTAAAGTAGATTATATGGGGAATGATCAGTTACTTCCTGCCTATAATCTTCAAGCTGCTGTTTGTGATGAATATATCGCAGTAGTAGATATGAAGCCTTATGCAACAGATATGGAGTGCTTTGTTCCGTTAATGGAAAAATTTCATAAAATATATGGTCATTACCCAACTTATCCGGTTGCAGATGCAGGCTATGGTTCATACAATAATTACCTTTACTGCGAAGAGCATGGGATGAAAAAGTACATGAAATTTACTATGTTCAAAAAGGAAGTATCCGATAAGAACTATCGAGACAATCCATATCGTGCAGTCAACTTTCACACAAACAATCAAGGAGACTTGCTTTGTCCGGCAGGAAAAAAGTTTATATTCAAATGTCATAAACACGTATACAAGAATAAATATGGAAGAACGGAAGAACTGTATGAATGTGAGAACTGTACAGCTTGCGAGCACAAAGATAAATGTTGTCCAAGGGCTCGAGGAAATCGGAGTATTAGCTTAAACCGAGAACTCTCTTCTATGCATAAAGAAGTGCTTGAAAACTTGGAGTCAACCCATGGGTATTTACTCCGAAGAAATCGAAGTATTCAGTCAGAAGGGACTTTTGGAATCATTAAATGGGATAAATCCTATAATAGACTGCTTAGAAAAGGAGAAAAAAACGCAATTTTAGAGCTTACTCTTATAACGTGTGGTTTTAATCTCTGTAAATATCATAATAAGAAGCAAAGACTTAAGTATGTAGTGTAAAAAACACGAGACATTCACTTATAGTTTATTTAGTGTACCTAAATATCTATGTTAGAATACATAATAGTATAAAAAAATCCAGGATTTAAGAAAAAGTTAGAAAAAGACCGATAAATTGGCACTCGCCAGATTTATCGGTCTTTTTGTGGGGCGTTTTTTTACAGCCCCTTTAATGCTTTCTTTACAACTTATTCACTTTAAAGTCACGCTTACAGCTCATTCTCTCCGTCTTTAATGGCTCTTAAAGCTTCCGCTAAACCGGAAAGGCCTCTCGGATCCGCATCGAAAATTTCTTCCGTGCTGAG
>CAUSIX010000268.1:0-3055 GCA_963531555.1 uncultured Oribacterium sp. | reverse complement strand
TTTCAAATCAACTTTCATGACTTTCCTCCCAAAAAAATGTCCTTCATTTTAACATCAGTAATGACTTTTGGAAAGTCCCTTTCCAGTGACGGATTTCCAAACGAATGCCGCGCTTTACAAGCAATACTCGTTAAAAATAAAAAACTCCGGGGGTCCAAGCCTTACAGGCTCAATCCCTAGAGTGATTAAATAACAGGGGATGAGGGATTCGAACCCCCATCGGCGGTTTTGGAGACCGTTGCTCTACCCTTGAACTAATCCCCTCCGTTGAAAAAACAACGGTGTTATTCTACTCTAGTTCTTAAAGATTGTCAATGCTTCTCTTATGTTTTTAACCGGTACGAGCTCAATATCCTTCTTTGTATACTGCTCCTTTTGAAGATGATAGCCGGGCAAAAGCACTCGATGAAATCCCAGTCTTTGTGCCTCTTCTATTCTCTCTCTGCTGTGACTTACAGCTCTAATTTCACCGGAAAGTCCCACCTCTCCGAAAACCATAATATCCTCCGGAATCGGAATATTACGATATCCTGAAATCAAAGCAAGAATAACCGCCAGGTCTACGGAGGGCTCAGAGATCCTTAATCCTCCCGTAATATTGATATAGGCATCATATTTAGAGCATTCTATGCCCAAGCGACGCTCCATAATCGCAAGAAGCATATTTAATCGATTATAATCCATCCCGTTTGCCGTTCTTCGCGGGATTCCGAAACTTGTCGGTACCAGTAAGCCCTGAACTTCCATAAGAAGCGGCCGACTTCCTTCAATTCCGGAAGACACGACAGAGCCGGGTGCTCCTGTTGCCCTCCCCGCAAGCAGAAATTCTGAAGGATTTTTTACTTCCTCCAGGCCATTTGATTCCATGGTGAAAACGGCAATTTCATTGGTGGAGCCAAAACGATTTTTCTGTCCATAAAGAATGCGAAGCTGTGTATTTTTTTCTCCTTCAAAATACAGCACTACATCGACCATATGCTCCAAAATCTTAGGACCTGCCACATTTCCGTCCTTCGTCACATGCCCCACAATACCGATTGCAATTCCCTTGTCCTTTGCAATTCGAAGAAGGGATGCCGTACAATCACGAACCTGAGATATGGAGCCCGGAGATGCGGATACCTCTTCCAGATACATGGTTTGAATCGAATCAATGACTAAGAAATCAGGTTCAATCTCCTCGACAGCTTCCGCTATATTTTGTAAATTGGTTTCCGCAAGAAAGAAAACCTCACTTTCCCCTTCTTTCATCCGCTCCGCACGAAGCTTGATTTGCTTTAGAGATTCTTCTCCGGATACATATAACACACGTCTTCCTTTTTTCCCGAGATATAGAGATATGGCAAGGAATATGGTGGATTTTCCTATTCCGGGGTCTCCGCCCAAAAGGATAAGGGAACCCGTCACGATGCCGCCCCCTAAAACCCTGTCTAATTCCGGAAAGCCGCTTTCCATTCTATCTTCTTTTCCCAAACTGATTTCTTTTAATTTCTTTATCTCAGCGCGAGCCCCCCCGGAAGTTCTGGAAAAAGCACGGCTCGTTTCCTTACTCTCCTTTGGCGCTTCTACCATGGTATTCCAACTTTTGCAGGAAGGGCACTGTCCTAACCACTTAATAGTTTCATAACCACATTCCTTGCAAAAAAAACGATTCAAATTCTTCGCCATTCTCACCCGTCTTTCCAAAATCTGCTGTTTCAGCGAAGCTAAGCGGAAGGAATACTTGACTCCCCCGGAGTAAAGCCCCTATCCGGCTTAGACTTTGGCTGTTTGAAGTCTTTCTTTTCTCACACTGGTACGCAAGCTCTTCCCGTTTTTATCGACACGAAGATTGACAAGTTCTCCCGAATGAAGATTCCCGTCCAATATGGCTTCAGATAGAAGGTCCTCCACCTCGGTCTGTATGGTTCTTTTTAAAGGTCTGGCTCCAAATTTCGGATCATAGCCTTTTTCAATCAGAAAAGATTTTGCTTTCTTATCCAGATTGACTCGAAGATTCATTTCTCCCCTTGCTCTCTTATAAAGATTTTTCAACAAAATATCCAGAATTTTGGACATATCCTCTTTACTGATTGGTCGGAAAACAATAATTTCATCAATACGATTCAGGAATTCCGGCTTAAAGAGACGTTTAAGTTCTTCTAATACTTTATTTTTCATGAAATTATAATCTTTATCATCCTGACTTTCCTGAGAATCAAATCCCAGTTTCTTGGGGCTCATAATTTGCTCAGCTCCCACATTGGATGTCATGATAATAATCGTATTTTTAAAGGAGACCTTTCTTCCCTGCGAATCGGTAATATGTCCATCGTCCAGAACTTGCAACAAAATGTTTAAAACATCGGGATGCGCCTTTTCAATCTCATCAAAAAGGATGACAGAATAGGGATTCCGCCTTACTTTTTCGGAAAGCTGTCCTCCCTCATCATATCCCACATAGCCGGGAGGCGATCCGATCATCTTGGAAACACTGTATTTTTCCATATATTCGGACATATCTACTCGAATTAAGTTCTGTTCCGAGCCGAAAACCATCTCTGCCAGAGCCTTGGAAAGCTCCGTTTTCCCCACTCCGGTAGGCCCCAAAAACATAAAAGAGCCTATAGGACGCTTGGGATCTTTAAGTCCCACTCTGCCCCTTTTAATTGCCTGCGAAACAGCATGAACCGCTTCACTCTGTCCTACTACTCTGGTATGAAGCAGTGCTTCCAACTTCTTCAGCTTTTCACTCTCCGACTCGCCGAGTTTCTTTGTCGGAATCTTAGTCCATTCGGAAACCACATTGGCAATATCTGTCTCCGTAACAAAAAGAGTATTTTCTTCCTTCTCTTTCTTCCAAAGTTCCAGCTCCTTATCCAGCTTTTTCTTTTTTTGCTCCTGTTTTTTCTTAATCTGAGAAGCGCTTTCGAAGTCCTCTCTTCTTATACAGTCTTCTTTTTCTATCTCCAGTGCTACAAGCTGTTCTCTTAAGCGCTTTACTCCCTTCGGTTCTCCGCTATGCATAATACGAATCTTTGATGCAGCTTCATCAATTAAATCAATTGCATTGTCA
>CAUSIX010000267.1:0-3069 GCA_963531555.1 uncultured Oribacterium sp. | reverse complement strand
AAGATAAAATAGGTAAAATAAGAAAAAAATTAGAGGAGAGAGTATGTCAGGCCATTCAAATTTTTCCAATATTAGAGCAAAAAAAGAAAAGAATGATGCGGCAAAGGGAAAGATTTTCACGATTATCGGTCATGAACTTGCCCTTGCAGTAAAGCAGGGAGGTGCGGATCCGAACAGTAACTCCAAGCTTCGTGATGTCATTGCCAAAGCTAAAGCAAACAATATGCCGAACGATACCATTCAAAACGGAATTAAAAAGGCTGCGGGAGCGCTTGACGCGGTAAATTTCGAAGAAATGCAATATGAGGGCTACGGGGTAAACGGTGTAGCCATTATCGTAAAGGTATTAACGGATAATAAGAATCGTTCCGCAGCGGATGTGCGTTCCGCGTTCACAAAGGGAAAAGGAAGCCTTGGAACACAGGGATCCGTTTCCTTCCTGTTTGAAGAAAAAGGACAGATTATTCTGGATAAGGAAGTGATGGAGGATCTTGATAAGGACTTTGATTCTCTAATGGATATTGCGATTATGGCAGGAGCGGAAGACCTCATTGATCGTGATGACAGCTATGAAATTATCACGAGCCCGACTGATTTTTCTGCTGTGCGAGAAAATTTGGAAAAAGAAAATATTCCTATGGTAGAAGCAGAGGTAGTGATGATCCCCGGAAATACCGTTTCCGTGACAGAGGAAGAAGCGGTAAAGAGTTTAAGAAGAACACTTGACTTATTGGATGCATCCGATGATGTGCAGAGTGTTTATACAAATTGGGAAGAAGAATAAAAAGTCCCGGAGGAGCTTAAAGCTCTTCCGGGATTTTTTTTGGTGTAACCAGGATAGAATAGTTCTGGTGGTAGATGACAAAGCCTGGAGCGCCACCCACGACCTTTTTCAGATTTTTTCTTTCCGTATAGTCGACTTCCACCTTGGCACTTTCTTTTTCTGAAGAGAAATAGGCGGCAAGTTCTGCGGCCTCTTCAAAGAGACGGTCGGGGAGTTCTTCCAGACTTTTTCCTTCTGTTTTGGCAATGACGTGGGAGCCGGCAGAACCCTTTACATGAAACCAAAAATCTTTTCCTTCCGCAATCTGAAAACTGACTATTTCGTTTTGGTAATTGTTCTTTCCTACATAAAGAAGGTAGCCATCGGAAGAACGGAAGATTCTGGGAGAGGATTTGTCCTCCTTTCGCTCCTTTTTCTTCTTTTGGGAAATCGGCTTCATATAGCCGTATTCTCCCATTTCTCTTCGAATATCATCTAAGTCTTCTGCATTTTCTGCGGTGGCAAGACTGTTTACTATGGATTGCAGGTGCTCCAGTGTGTTTTTGCTTTCCTTTACCTGCGTAGAAAGATTCCTTTCCGTGCGTTTTGCCTTATCGTACTTATCAAAATATTTTTTCGCATTTTCAATTGGGCTTAAACTTTCCTCTAAGGGAATATGTTCCTCTTGTCCGTTATAATAGTTTTCACAGATCAGTTCTTTTTCTCCGCCTTTAAGACTGTATCCGTAAGTGGTGAGTAACTCGCCAAAAATTCGAAAACGCTCTTTTTTCTCCGTATCCTTTAACTGCTTTTCCTGCAAGCTGAGCTTTTTACTGACGCGCTCTAAAAGAGTGCTGCATTGTTTTTTCAAGTCTGCGGATTTTTGGCGGACACGATCTTCTTTCTCCTTTCCTCCGTAGTAAAACGTGAGAAGTTCGGAGGGAGAGTGAAAGATTTCAACGTGAAAGGCGGGATTCCCGCTATACTGTCGAACGGGAATCGCGGAAAAATCAAAGGATTTTCCGTTTTCGTAGAGAATCTGCGGAGTAAAATCTCCTTCACGAATCCGGTTCCTAAGCCGAAGAATAGCATCGGAAAGCTTCTCATAGTCCAATGAAGACATGTAGCCTAATTTCTGATCTTGGGGAAGACCGGCATCTAAGGAGATTTCTCTTGCCGACAGTGGACTTAAGCCGGAAAAGCTTTGGAAAAGAAGCTCGGAAAGATTTTCCATACCGGAATCTCTTTCGGTATTTGGATTTTTTTTATTTTCCAGAAAAGTTTGTAAACTTTCCAAGGGAAAGCATAATAGATTTTCTTTTTTGAATTGGTCGGGAATAAAATATTTCCTTCCGGGTAAAACCTCTCGAACAGAGGATTGTACAGAGGAAATTCGCTTTATGGCATCGAGAATGGTCAAATCTTCTTTTAATAGAATGATATTTGAATATTTTCCCATGATTTCTATCGAAAGATATTTTATACCTATGTCGCCAAGTTCGTCTCTATGGGATATATGGAGAAGCAGTACTCGCTCTAAACCTTGTTCCGGTAAGTTTCTGGAGGCCTGTGTGATATCTTGAATTAGTCCGTTTCCGATATGCTTTCTTAGTGCCATACAAAAGTTCGGCGCAGTAAGAGGAGCCGTCTTTCCCTTGTCGCTTAAGTAAACTAAGGGAATTGAAGGATTGGCGGAAAGGTGGAGAAAGAACTGCCGCTTTTCCTTTTTAATTGTGAGTTGTATTTCATCTTTTTCACTTTGTACAATTTTACTGATTTTCCCCCCTGAAATTGTAGTCTTGAACTCGGAAACTAAAGCTGATAAAAATAAACCGTCAAATGCCATAAAACCACCCTTTTTTCCTTGAAAAAGAAACTTGCCCTTGTTATCATTAAAAATTAAAGGAACGAATCCAACTTGTGTATTTCTAAGGATAGGATAAAGGGGAAAAAAACACAAGGGAAAAGGAGAAGGTAAAGAATGAAAAGTATGACCGGTTTCGGCAGAGCCAGTTCCAGTGAAAACGGGCGTGATGTCACGGTGGAAATCAAGTCGGTGAATTCCCGATTTTTGGATTTGAGTTTTCGCCTTCCGAGAACTTTCCAGGCAATGGAATTAAAGATTAGACAGATAGTAAAGGGAAGTATTTCGAGAGGCAAGGTAGAAGTATTCCTTTCTGTGGAAGATTGTGCGGAGAGAGATAAAAAACTCCTTGTGAACAAAGTTTTAGCAGAAAGATATAAGACGGAAATTACGGAGCTTTCGAAAAGCTTGGGGCTTCCTTGCTCCTTAAATGCAGAAAGGA
>CAUSIX010000266.1:0-3077 GCA_963531555.1 uncultured Oribacterium sp. | reverse complement strand
GACATTTACTCCAGACTTTTAAATGAACGTATTGTTTTTCTTGGAGATGAGGTAAACAGTGACACCGCATCTCTTGTCATTGCACAGCTGCTTTTCTTGGAGTCCGAGGATCCGGACAAGGATATTTCCCTTTATATCAATTCCCCGGGCGGTTCGGTGACTGCCGGTATGGGAATATACGATACTATGCAGTATATCAAGTGCGATGTTTCCACTATCTGTGTCGGTATGGCTGCCTCCATGGGAGCATTCCTTCTTGCGGGTGGAACTAAGGGAAAAAGAATGATTCTTCCCAATGCGGAGGTGATGATTCATCAGCCTTCCGGAGGTGCGCAGGGGCAGGCTACAGAGATTCAAATTACGGCAGAGTGGATTTTACGAACCAAGAAAAACTTGGCCAAAATTTTATCGGAGAATTGTAATCAGCCTTTTGAAAAAGTTATGGCGGATACGGAACGAGATTACTGGATGACTGCAGAGCAGGCATTGGAATATGGCCTTGTGGATCATATTTTTGAGAAGCGCAGTAAGAGTGAAGAGTTCAAGGAGAAAAAGTAAATTATGGCTATGAAACCGGATGATAAGGTGAGATGTTCCTTTTGCGGAAAGTCGTCTAAGCAGGTTCGGAAAATGATTGCCGGCCTGAATAACACGTATATTTGCGATGAGTGTGTCGAGCTTTGTCAGGAAATTTTTGATGAGGAAATGGGAAAGGATCAAGCGGGAACGGATGTCACGGACTTACATCTCCTGAAGCCCAGAGAAATTAAAGATTTTTTAGACGAATATGTTATCGGGCAGGAAGAAGCTAAAAAGGTTCTTTCCGTTGCGGTATATAACCATTACAAGCGCATCATGTCGAAGGTGAGAGATATCGATGTACAAAAATCCAATATTTTGATGATTGGTCCGACCGGAACGGGAAAGACCTATCTGGCACAGACTTTGGCTAAGATTTTGGGTGTGCCTTTTGCCATTGCCGATGCTACAGCTTTAACCGAGGCGGGATATGTAGGAGAGGATGTTGAAAATATTCTCTTAAAACTGATTCAGGCTGCGGATTATGATGTAGCCCGAGCGGAAATCGGGATTATTTATATTGATGAAATTGATAAAATCACAAAGAAGTCGGAAAATGTTTCCATTACCAGAGATGTTTCGGGAGAAGGAGTTCAGCAGGCACTTCTTAAGATTTTAGAAGGTACTGTTGCATCCGTTCCTCCACAAGGAGGGAGAAAGCATCCGCAGCAGGAACTTATTCAGATTGATACAACGAATATCCTCTTTATCTGCGGCGGCGCCTTTGATGGACTGGAGCATATCATAGAGAAGAGAATCGCTTCCGGCTCTATCGGTTTTGGCGCGGAAATCGTGGAAAAGAATAGAGATAATTATGACGATATTTTGAAACAAGTACAGCCGGAGGATCTTACCAAGTTCGGTTTGATTCCGGAATTCATCGGCCGAGTGCCTATTGATGTGGAGCTTTCCAGCCATGACAGCGACAGTTTGAAACGGATACTTACTGTGCCTAAGAATGCTTTGGTCAAGCAGTATCAGAAGCTTTTTGAAATGGATGGCGTGGAGCTTAAATTCAGTGACGAGGCGATTTCCGCAATTGCGGAAAAAGCGGTACAGCGGAAGACAGGAGCAAGAGGTCTCAGATCCATCATGGAAGATTTAATGACGGATATCATGTATGATATTCCTTCCGATGAAGCCATCAGTGATGTGGAAATTACGAAAGCTGTAGTGGATGAGGGCGCAAAACCGGAGATTACCAAGGATGAAATGAAACGCAGGGAGAGTTATGCGCTTTTTCAGGCAAGCAATAAGGAAAGTATAAAAGAGAAGAAGACAGCTAAGAAAAGAGGATAAAATGATAATTCGTTCTGTGGAACTTCCCTTTGTATGCGGGGTAAAATCGACTTTACCGAAGACGGGAAAGCCCGAGTTTGTTCTTGCGGGGCGCTCTAATGTAGGGAAGTCATCCTTTATCAATGCTCTTTTGGGAAGAAAATCTTTTGCCAGAACCTCTTCCACTCCGGGTAAGACCAGAACCATCAATTTCTACAGTGTCAATGAGTGCTTTTATCTTGTGGATTTACCGGGCTACGGTTATGCGAAGACCGGCCCGGTAGAACAGGAAAAGTGGGATAGAATGATTCGCCGCTATTTGGAAAGCGGAGAAGATATCGAGGAAGTGATTCTTCTTTTGGATGCAAGACGAATCCCGAGCGAAAAAGATTTGCAGATGTTTCAATGGATTGTTTCTACAACCACATATGAGCCTATTGTGCTTGTTACGAAGATGGACAAGCTGAAGCGTTCGGAGAGAGCAAAAAGCATAAAAGATATTCGGGAGAAGCTGGGGGCAAGTAAGGAATGCTTACTGATTCCTTTTTCTTCGGAAACAAAAGAAGGAAGAGAGGAATTTCTCGATTTGATAGAAAAAATACTGCAGACAGGGGAAGAAGTTTAAAAGGGACATAAAAGAGGCATAAAAAAGGAATAAAAGAGAAATAAAAGAGGAAAAGAAATTTTAATGGAGAGAAAGAAAATTTAAAATTTCCGGTTGACAAGAAGAATCACGAGTGCTAAGATACACAAGCTGTCGCAAAAAACAAGACAGCAAAAGGGCAGAAGGAATAAGGAGATTAAGGCTTAAGCCGAGATGAACCGAAAAACTTTTTGCCAATCTGAACCTTGAAAATCAAAGATCGAATAATACACAGACCCTGAAGATTCTTGAAAAGAAGTTCTTCTAAGAAGAACGAAAAGCCGGAATTCCGGCAGAGAAAATTCAGAAGCACAGAAATGTGCAGCGAAAACAAACTTTTACAGTAATTAAGGAAAAACAAGCTAAGCGCGTTTTGACTTGGACTGAACTTTAACTGTCAGTGATGACAGATTTATGTATTGGACTTCCTCCTTGCTTTGAAGCAAGTTCGGAGCCTTGCTACGCAGGGTGCAACTTCGTTGCAGTCGGTACATTCCGTACTTTCCTTTAAGGAAAGTACTACATTATGAGAGTTCGATCCTGGCTCAGGATGAACGCTGGCGGCGTGCCTAACACA
>CAUSIX010000265.1:0-3081 GCA_963531555.1 uncultured Oribacterium sp. | reverse complement strand
TGTTGCTTTGCGTAGCACAGTTAGCATTGGGCTACCGAGCCCATGCTCAGTCAGGCGAGGTTAGCGAGAGCGTGCCCTGCAACGGACCTCCACAGTATAAAGAAGTTTTGATTTTATTATTCTTCCCAAATTCCGCTAAAGACTTCTCTCGCTTCTCCACTCATAAAGGCATGTCTACTTTCTTTATCATAAAAAATCGTGAGGTCACCGCCTAAAAGGTGCACAAGTACCTCTTCATCCAGTTTTCCTAAGAGATTTCCTGCAACAACCGCCGCCGTTGCCCCCGTTCCGCAGGCAAGGGTTTCTCCCGATCCTCTTTCATAAACCCGGAAATTGATTTCCCCTCTATTCTTTATCTCGATAAACTCGCTGTTCACCCTTTCCGGAAAGCGGGGATGAGTTTCAAAACTGTGCCCGTAGCGGGAAAAATCAATCTCATAAATACTCTTTCCCAGTACAGGATTATCCTCTAAAAAATAAACGGCATGCGGATTTCCGGTATCAATTCCCACAAATGAAAGGTGCAGTCCGTCAATCTGAATTTTCTCGGGTAAATCGCTGTCCAACTTTACTTTCCCCATATCTACTGTAGCTTTATAAAGCTTTCCGTCCTTTGCTTCATAGCGAATTTCTTTAATGCCCGACTTGGTCTCTATTTTCATTACAGGCGTTTCGGGGCTGACAATTCCATGATCATAAATATATTTTGCGGTACAGCGAATACCGTTTCCGCACATCGCTCCCTCTGAACCGTCCGCATTAAACATATGCATAAAAGCATCCGCCTTATCGCTTCGCTCAATCAGAATAATGCCGTCTCCCCCGACACCAAAGTGCCTGTCGGACATCTTTATTGCAAGCTCTTTCGGATTGTCCACTTTTTCCCGGAAGCAATCTATATAAATATAATCGTTTCCCGCACCTTCCATTTTCGTGAATTTCATATCGTTCTCCTTCACTTTTATTTATCCTAATCCCCTTTTTGCATATCCCGCTTCCTCTCATCGGGATATCGTTATCCGCTTATTTTCCGCTATTTCATAGAATATAGGCCTGCCATGAAGTGCATAGCCTCCCTTTTTCAGTTGATATTCGCCGTAACTGCCTTGAAAATGCAAGCCTTCCAGCTTATCCTCCGGGCTTTTCCCCGACTTTCCCATTGCCAGCATAACTATCTTTACCGCATCGATTTCTCTGCTCCTCGATTCTATGCTTTCCTCTTCTTTCCCCGACTCTTTTTGTTCACTTGCATCGGCACTTGATAGAAGGGCCTCTTTTCCATAGAGATAGGAGGACGTTTTAACTACAGTCTCTCCGGGAAAATCATTTCTATCCCAATCCTCCCCCAGTAAAACGGGGAGATTATGTTCTTCCGAAAGGAAGGCTACTCCTTCCTCACTATACTCTTCCAGAAATAAAAGATCCGCTCCGGCTTTTTCCAATTTCGCTTCTTTTTCTTTCATGTCTTCCCCGGAGGAATATTGTACGATTTGTGAAGATCCGCCAAGAATTTGAAAGGCTTCCGACAGTTCTTTGGAAAGTGCAGCGGAAGCTCCTTCCTGCTCCAGAATTCCGATGGAACGAAAAGCCTCATTATAAGCAAAGAAAGACAAGTCTACTGCTTGATTCTCCAGAGACCTTCCTAAGCAAAAGCTGTAATTCCCCAGCAATTCCTTAGGAAGATAAGTTGTTAAAAGACAAGTTGTTTTTGTTTTTTCACTGTATTCGGAAAGAACATCGGCATAGTTTTTTTCCCCAACAAGAAGAATATCCGTATGGAAAGCTTGGATTTGCTCCTCCATTTTTTGCTCATCCGTATCCGGACTCAAAAAATGCAAGCTGAGACCCGGCATTTCTTTCGCTTCGTTTATAAGTATACTTTTTTCTTCTTCGGAAACTGCTTTCACAACAGTCAGATTCAACTCTTCCGATAAATGAGAAGAAGAAGCGGAACTTGCTTTTCCTCTATTTCGCCCAAAACCTCGCAGTAAAAAGAAGAGAACGAGCAGGACAAAAAGCGAAGCTAAGCTAAGGAAAAGCTTATGATTTCTTTCCTTCCTACGCTTTTCCAATCGCCTTTCTCTTCTTTCCTTCCTTTCTCTTCGAAGCCTTTCCCGCTCCTTTTCCATTTCTCTCTCCTCTTCAGAGGATTCTTCTTTTATTTCTTCTCTTTTTTTCGTTTTTCCAGAAGTATCCGGAATTCTTCCTCCGAAATCTTCATTTCTTCCAGTCTCTTCTTTCTCCGTTCCTTCCACTTCTTTCTCCTTTTTCGCTCATCTGCAATATTCTTTGCGCCGTAAATGGCACCTCCTCCAAAAAGAAAAACGGCTACAAGGATGGTAATGGTAAAGCCGCTCAGGGTAATGGCAAAAAAAGCGGCTTTCGTCTTGGGACTTGCTTCACTAAGCATTACTTTTATATTTTGTTCTCTGTACAGACTTGCCTCTCCAACCTTTCGTCCGTCTAAGAGGAAAACGACTTTCGGTAGTGCACTGTGCCCTACATGAGCTAAATTGCTGTCACTTGCCTTCGACTCCACTTCCGCTTGAGAAGACTCCCCGTTTTTCTTCTCCTCTACAATAAGATAGCTTATTCCGTCTTGCTTCTCTCCTTTCGGAAGGGTAAGCATAACTTTAGAGGAAAAATGAAGCTTCGTTTCCTCCGAAATACTTCCCTTCTCTACTAGCTCGGTTCTGATTTTTGCTAAAAATCCTTCCGAATTCTCCAGAGACTGCTTTTCCGTTCCTTGGAAGCCAAGATCCAGCATGGCACTCGTATCAATATAATGATAGGGACTTTTATCTTTAAGAACAATGGTAACCAGTCTTCTATCCCCTTCCTTCGCAAGAGTAAGAAGAGTATTGCCGCTGTCCTTTGTATATCCCGTTTTTCCCGCCACCACTCGAGAATCATAAAAACGGGATTCCGGAAGCAGCATTTTATGTTCCATATATAAGGTATTTCCCTCGGGAAGACGTTGCAAACCGGAAAGCGTATATCGTAAATCTTTTTCAATCTTCATGAACTCTTCATTGTGAAATGCCGCAATGGCAATAAGTCCCATATCTTTAGCGGTTGTAT
>CAUSIX010000264.1:0-3093 GCA_963531555.1 uncultured Oribacterium sp. | reverse complement strand
CGATATTCCTTTAAGCGCTCCACATTTTGGAAAACCTCACGGGGACTTCCGTCCATAACGAGTTTTCCGCTGTCCATAAGGAGAATCCGATCTGCATCAACCGCCTCCTCCATATAGTGCGTAATCAAAATAATGCTGATGCCCTTCTTCCGCTTCAGCTCTAATACCGATTCCAAAACCTCTTTTCTTCCGCTCGGATCAAGCATGGCGGTCGGCTCATCGAGCACAATGGTCTTCGGCTCCATGGCAAGGGTTCCTGCAATCGCTACACGCTGCTTCTGTCCGCCTGACAAGTGATTCGGAGACTTTAATCTGTAGGCCTCCATATGCACTGCGGAGAGGGCGTTGTTTACCCTCTGCCAGATTTCATCGGTGGGAAGCCCGATATTTTCCGGCCCGAAGCCGACATCCTCTTCCACAACGGACGCAATAATCTGATTATCCGGATTCTGAAAGACCATTCCCACTTCTCTTCTTATCGGGAAAATGTTCTTCTCCTCCCGACTGTCCATTCCGGAAACCAGAATCGTACCTTCCGTCGGAAGCTGCAAGGCATTGAAAAGCTTCGCCAAAGTCGATTTTCCGGAGCCGTTATGCCCCAGAATACAGACGAAACTTCCTTCCTCTATCGAAAAATCGAGCGCGGAAAGAGCAGACAAGGTTTCAATTACCTCATCATTTTCATTTCGCCTCGTGTATTGATAGGACACATCTTTTACAACAATATTTTCCAAAGCACACTCCTGCTCTCTAAACCCATTGATTTACACTATACTCTTACTCTCTATGATGAAAAAATATCCCGGAATATACGCATGTCACTCATCACGGACAGGATAAACTATCCGCAATTTGCTCTTGCAACATTTTACAATAGATAGATGTGCTAAACAAGCAAAAAGCCCCACCGGATGATAACGCAAAATAAAAAAAGAATAAATTCTACTTTCCTTTTTCGGAAAAAATTTATCCTTTTTTATTTAGTCTGATTTGAACTGTTGTTTTATAATACTCCGTTTTGAACCGTTGTTTTGTACTATTCCGTTTTGTACTATTCTATTTTAAACAGTCATTTTGATGTCTTGTTTGAAAATTTTCAATTTTGTCCTATTTATGCCACCACGATATGGTTATAACGAAGGTCATGGCTCAAATCATAGACTTTTCCCGTTTTTATCTCTACTACTTTGGGACGAGTTGGATAGCGTTTATTATTTTCTACTACCTTCGCCATTTCTCCATTGGACAGTTCTACGATAGAGTCTACGGGATAGAGAATCACGCTTTCAATAAAGCTTTGAATAATCTTGTTGTCCAGCTCTTCTCCCAAAGCAAGTATCATTTCCATCGCTTCCCTTCCACTGATAGGCCCTTTATAGGGACGCCTCGTCACTAAAGCGTCAAAAATATCCGCTACCGAAAGAATCCTGGAAAAAAGAGAAATTTCTCCTTCCTTTTGACAGTCAGGATAGCCTGCACCATTCATCTTCTCATGATGATGCAAAACACCGTCCAGTATAATCGGCGAAAAACTGTCTTTTTCCCTTAAAATTTCAAAACCATACAAACTGTGATTCTTGATGATTTCAAACTCTTCCTTGGTCAATTTTCCGGGTTTGTTCAGGATTTCATTCGGGATCTTCGCCTTACCGACATCATGCAAAAGCCCGGTGATTCCCAGCTGATGAATTTCATCCTTGGAAAGTCCGTACTCTCTCCCAATCATCATGGAAATTGCAGCTACATCCACACTATGCTTAAAGGTATATTCGTCACTGATTTTAATGAGATTTACATCAATTGCCACCGCATCATTTTTAAAGATAGCCGACTCCAGCTCTCCAAAAATATCCAGTGAATTGGAAGTGAAATCTTCATCTTCCGTGTGGTCGAAAATATGATTCATCCTTGCTTCCAACTGATGCTTTACGTCTACAGACAACTGAATTTTAGCTCTGTCCGGTTTTCTGTGCTTCCGAATAATCTTTTTAGTTTCTTCCGGAATTGGAATTCTTTTATCATCCACATAACGATAGGTATAAATTCCGGGATACATTTTTTCTTTAATATAACGAATCTGATAGTTGTCCAAATAAACCCCATTTTCAATCATGATTCTGCCCATGGAGTCCTTGATACATTCTCCCAGCTGCATTCCCACCTTTATTTTGTCTTTTTGGATGAAAATTTTCTCTTCCATTTTACCCCTACAGCTTTACTTTTTTCGTCAACAGTACTTCTTTTTCATGACAAGATCCTTCTTCTACAAAATGATAGTTACTTTGCTATCGTCTATAATCTTAATTTTTATAAGTCCTTATCAAAAATATAGCTTTCAACATAAATACTGTTGCAAATCTTCCTTTGCCTTCCTGACAATGTCCCCTACTCCGTTTAAGACAATGGAGGGGCGGTAGGCATATTGTTTCACGGTTTCTTCATCCGAAATGCCGGACAGTACCAATACCGTGGACATTCCGCTCTCTAAACCGGAAATCACATCCGTATCCATTCTATCTCCAATCATAACTGCTTCCCCGGAGTGGCAGTTCAGGATTCGAAGCCCCTTCCGCATCATTAAAGGGTTCGGTTTTCCGCAGAAATAGGCTTTTTGTCCTGTAGCAATTTCAATCGGTGCAATCAGTGCTCCGCAGGCAGGAGAAATGCCGTCTTCCGTGGGTCCGGAGACATCCGTATTGGCCCCAATCAGCTTTGCCCCGTTTAGAACTAAATTAGTGGCTCTGGTTACCGTCTCCAGTGAATAGGTTCTTCCTTCCCCTACAACTACATAATCCGGATTGACGTCATTCATGGTAATTCCCGCATCGTACAGCGCATTGAGAAGTCCTGCCTCTCCAATAGCATAAACCGAGCATCCCGGACTTTGTTCTTTCAAAAAAGCCGCTGTCGCAAGCGCACTGGTGTAAAAACGCTCTTCCGGTACATCGAGCCCCATTCTTTCCAGCTTCTGCTTCAGCTCACGTCTGGTAAGTCCCGAATTATTGGTCAAGAATAAATATTCTTTTCCTTCCTCCTGCAACCACTGCACAAATTCCTTTACTCCCGGAAGCAAAGTATTTCCATGGTAAAGTA
>CAUSIX010000263.1:0-3113 GCA_963531555.1 uncultured Oribacterium sp. | reverse complement strand
CTGCCGCTTTCTCTGATGGATAAATTTATTGAACTCCTCCTGCACAGCAGCAGGGGAGAACGCATAGCTCTGGGGGTGGACAGTAGGAATATAGAGGAACCGGATAGCCTGGAAGAGCATATTCTTCGATGGGAAAAAGAAAAAAGTATCCGATTCCACATTGTATTTTTGGATGCAAGAGATGATGTACTGATTCAGCGCTATAAGGAAACAAGGAGAGTTCATCCGCTGGCAAAGACCGGAAGAGTGGAGAAGGGAATCAAGCTGGAGAGAGAAAGGCTGGAATTTTTAAGAAAGAGAGCCGATGTCATTATTGATACTTCCAAGCTCTTGACGAAAGATCTCAGAAAACAACTTTTTTCCATTTTTGTTGAACATGAAGAATATCGGAATTTACAGTTAACGATTGTCTCTTTCGGCTTTAAATATGGAATTCCGGAGGATTTGGACTTGCTTTTTGATGTGCGATTTTTACCGAATCCTTACTACAATTTGGAATTAAGGTCCCACACCGGTTTAGAGAAAGAAATACAGGATTTTGTTTTTCAGGATGGAAATGCCGGGATTTTTCTAAGGAAATTGAACGATATGCTTCATTTTCTGCTTCCTCTCTATATTGCGGAAGGAAAAAATCAACTGGTTATCGGGATAGCCTGTACGGGCGGAAAGCATCGCTCGGTCACGATTGCCGAAAGATTGTATCAATCCATAAAAGATACGGGGAATATAGGGGTACAACTGGACCATAGAGATATAAATCTCTAATATGATTGATATAAACGAAGGAAAGCGTTGAAAATACTTTGAATTTTTACCAAAAAATAGGACAAAATGCACAGTGAAGAAAGATGAAAAATGGGAAAAAAAAGGCGGGAAACCGTCATTTTCCAAGCGAATCAGGGCGGAACTGGGGAAGATTGACTTTACAGCCCGAAAAAAAACATTTAATATTGCAATAGATGATAAGGAGAAAAGCAGGGAAGAGTTAAGAACATTTTTTCTTGCCGGAGCTTCTGTAACCGACCCCATGAAAGAGTATCATTTGGAGTTTGTGCCTGAAGGCAGTGCGGAGGAAGAACGGATTAGAGCTATTTTAGAGAGCTTTTCCATTCATCCGAAGAAAGGCTTCAGGGGAAAAAATCCTATACTATACCTTAAGGATGCAGGAGAGATAGCGGATGTTTTAAAACTTTTAGGGACTGTAGACAGTCTTATGGAGTTTGAGAATGCCCGTGTTTTGAAGGAAGTTAGCGAAAATGTAAACCGAAGGGTAAACTTTGAGACGGCAAACATTAATCGCACAGTAAAGGCAAGCGTAAAGCAGCGAGAGGACATTCTTCTTATTAAAAAGATTATGGGATTAGAACGAATTGAATCCGGTTTAAAAGAAGTTGCCGAACAGCGTTTACGCTATCCGGATGCGTCTATTGAGGAACTCTCCAGAGGGTTAAGCACTTCTATAGGGAAGAGCGGGGTTAATCATCGACTGCGTAAATTGGCCGGAATTGCAAAGGAACTTCGAGAGGAGATATCCCGAAATCAAGATGAAAGAAAGAGGAATGATTTGGATTTGTAAATCATTTTATCTTGTGAAAAAGGAAATACCGGGGCATCCCTTAAAGAGTGCAAATTGTTTGGGCCTGCATTTTCAAGACAATTTAGTAAGACAGCTTAGGAACGAGGATGGAGTGAGATCACTCTGCGTTAACGGATGCTTTAGGGGCACCAAGGAGGCACAGACCATGAAAGACAGTAATATCGTAGTAAATTTACCGAAGAACAGCGATGATCATCCGGTAGCAATGCTGGTTCAGATAGCCAGTCGTTTTCAGTCCCGAATTTATATGTCGGAAGGAAGCCGGAGGGTGAATGCCAAGTCCATTATGGGAATGATGGCATTGGGATTAAACAACGGTTCGGAACTTTACGTTTCGGCAGAAGGAGAAGATGAAGATGCCGCGTTTACCGCAATCAGCGATTACCTTCTGGGAGAGGCGATATAGTGTGCGAGTATAGGTAAGGCTTTCATTCGGAAGAAGTATCGTATGAAAAATGCGGTGTCTTGTGTATAAAAGTATAAAAGGGGTAAGCTAAAGATGACCTCTTGTGGAAAGGGCTTTCGAGGAGGAACACTCGGGAGTCCTTTCTTTTAAAATCTCGATAGAGGAAAAAGGCATGGTGAAATAGATGGCGTTTACACATTTGCATGTACATAGCAGCTACAGTTTGCTGGACGGCTCGGGGAAGATTCCGGAAATGATAGCCCGCGTGAAGGAACTCGGGATGGATTCCTGCGCCTTAACGGATCACGGGGTGATGTATGGTGTAATTGATTTCTATAAAGAGGCGAAGAAGCAGGGAATTCATCCGATTCTGGGCTCGGAAATCTATTTGACCGAGAATATGGAAGAGAAGAGTCTGCAAAAGGGTGAGGCGAGATACTATCATCTTGTTCTACTTGCGGAAAATGAGACGGGCTTTCATAACCTGATGAAGATAGTGTCCTTAGGCTTTACCGAAGGCTATTACTATAAGCCGAGGGTCGATTATGCCGTTTTGGAAAAGTACCATGAAGGCTTAATTGCACTCTCTGCCTGTCTTGCGGGAGAGGTTTCCCGGGCACTTCGGCAAAATGACTATGATAAGGCGAAGAATGCCGCAGTGCGTTATCGGGAAATCTTCGGAAAAGAGAATTTCTTTCTGGAAATGCAGGATCACGGCTATCCGGAGCAAAAGCTCGTGAATCAAGGGATGCTGAGACTGCATGAGGAGACGGGAATTCCGCTTGTTGCGACAAACGATATTCACTATACCTATCCTTCGGACGCCAAATCCCATGATATTTTGCTCTGTTTGCAGACAGGGAAGAAGCTGCAGGATGAGGACAGAATGCGCTACCCCGGCGGACAGTTTTATATTAAGAGTGAAGAGGAAATGCGAAGTCTTTTTCCCTTTTGCGAGGAGGCTTTAGAGAATACGGCGCGCATTGCGAAGCGCTGTCAGGTGGAAATTCAGTTCGGAGAGTATCACTTGCCGAAATATGAGGTTCCCAAAGGCTATACTTCCGAGCGCTACTTGGAAGAGCTTTGTCAAAAAGGGCTGGAGAAGCGGTA
>CAUSIX010000262.1:0-3128 GCA_963531555.1 uncultured Oribacterium sp. | reverse complement strand
TTTCTTTATTATCAATATACCAATGATTTATCTGTCTTGAAAGAAAAGATCTATCCGATGACATATGACGCGGTTCGGTTTTGCCTGGGGTGGTTGCAATTAAGAGAAGATTGAAGGCTATATACTGCTCCCTCAACTACGCCGGAGAATATGTTTAAAGATAAAGACAATCATGCTTGCGGTGTAAGTTATATGAGCACAATGGACTTAGCTTTGATTAAAGAGCTTTTTTCCGTATATGAGGAAATATGCGACATTTTAAAGGTTGATAATGAAGTATTGCAAAAAGTAAAATTATCTACTGCAAAGTTACCGGCATATCAAATTGGAAAAAGAGGAAAGATACAGGAGTGGATTCAAGACTTTGAAGAAGTGGATAAGGGACATCGGCATTTTTCTCCTATATTCGGCTTTCATCCCGGTCATTCCATAAAAAATACGGATAAAGCATTAATGGAGGCTTGTCAAAAGTTTGTGGAAGACAAGGAGAAACATACAAAAGCGGAAATAGGATGGAGCTGTGCTTGGCTTATCAATATATGGGCAAAATTAGGGAATGGAAACAAAGCTCGATTTTATTATGAAGAACTGTTGCGTCATTCCGTATATGATAATTTGTTTGATCTGCATCCTCCGCTAGGAGAAACAACTGGGGAAAGAGAGGTCTTCCAAATTGACGGTAATTTCGGCAGTGCAAGCGGCATAGCATCTATGCTTTTATACAGTGAGAGGGGAAGAATATTTCTTCTTCCGGCACTTCCGGAGGAGTGGCAGAAAGGAGAGGTTTCCGGCTTATTGGCGGTTGGCGGGATAGAGGTAGAGTTATGCTGGGAGAATAGATGCCCGACAAAGCTGTCGTTAAGAAGTGAAATAGAGCAGTCGGTATTGCTTATGTTTCGGAATTACTGCATTATCGATACTGTACTTCTTCCTGCAGGAGAGAAAATTTGCATTAATTTATCGGGTTTAAGCCGGGTTCAATCAGTTTAGCTTAGAAACACTTTTTTTACTGTGTAATGTCGGTTTATATAGGGATACTTTAGGAAAATCTGTGTAATCTCCCTGAATACGCCTATATAGAAGTTTCCCTGCGGCGTTGCCCATTTCTGCGGTGGGCTGTGCGATAAAAGAGAGTGGAGGAGTCACTACATTTGCCAGTGGAAAGTTATCGAAGCCGACGATGGAAATATCTTCAGGAATTTGCAAATTCAAGTCATTAATAGCGAGATAGGCACCGATGGTCATATCGTAATTACTTATGAATATGGCCGTCGGTCTATTCTTTAGCGTGCATAAACGACGCATTGCGGAATACCCTCCATCTATGCTGTACCCACCACATTGTATGTATTCAGGAAGAATTTCTAATTTGTTCTCTTGCATAACTTTCTTATAGCCATTTAGTCGACCTATGGTGGTGTAATGCTCGCTTTGCCCACTTATCATGGCGATTTTTTTATGTCCATAATGAATCAAATGGCTAGTGGCAATTTGCCCTGCCATGTCATTATCCAAGACGATACAATCTGTTGTGTGATTTTGTATTTCTTGATCTAAAAGAACAATAGGAATGGCATTTTGCTTAATGAGTTCAATTTGTTTTCCATCCGAAGCATAAGGGATTAATATGATGCCGTCTACCATTCTATCTACGAGGTACTGTGCTTTTCGAAGTTCCATCTCTTCATTGTTGTGACACTCACAGACGATGATGCTGTACCCCAAAGGGGATAAAGTGGATTCAATCGTGGAAATCATTGAGGTACAAAATGAGGATTCCAACATGGGAAGAAGAATAGCAACAGAAAAAGACTTTGCATTTCTTAGTCCTTTGGCAATACTGTTCGGGCGGAAGTGAAGCTCTTTGATTGCGCTTTCAATTGCTCGCTTTGTGGATGCTTTTACTGTTTTTCCATTAATATACTTAGAAACGGTGCCGGTAGAAAGACCGGCGTGTTTTGCTACATCACGTATTGTTGCTGCCAAGGTAATCCCTCCTCACCATCTGTCAAGCTAATCTATATTTTGTAGGGTAAAATCATAAGTTGTAAGCTTTTTTCATTGCCTATTTCCTTTATTTCGACTTATTCTTTTTTTTCTTACTGAAAAATAACCGCTATATTTTTATTTATAATATTTTGCAACGACGGGGAAAACGGAGCGTCGCTTACCAGCACGGAGATGTTTTCAAAATCGGCAGTCTTAAAGAACCCGACTGCATTTTCCTTTGTGTGGTCGCAGAGCAGAACGGTTTTATTTGCATTTTCCATCATGGACTTCTTCACTAATCCCTGAGAATCATCCCCTTCGAAAACACCCTTTTCCTGTATGGCTTTGCAGGAAAGGATGGCCAGCTCCGCGTGGAAGTTCTTAATAAACTCGGAGGTGAATTCTCCAACGATGGAGAGACTTTGGTGTTTTAGCACTCCCGGACAGAGAAAGCAGGTCAGATTCTGGGCATGGGAAAGTTCGTTGGCAATGTTTATGCCGTTTGTAATGACCGTGATATTCTGTTTTGTCTTTAAAATGGGAGCCAGCTGACAAACAGTGGAAGAAGAATCCAGGAAGAGCACCATGCCGTCTTTAATCAGAGCATCCGTTTTTCTGGCAATAATTTGTTTTTTATTCAGATTTTCAACCTGCCGCATACTGATAGGGCTTTCCTTGGCGGATTTTACGATGAGAGAAACATAACCGTGTGCTCTTTTAATCATACCGTCTTCTTCTAAAGAAATTAAATCCCTTCTTATTGTAGAGCGGGAGGCATATAGCTTTTTAGAGAGATAATTAATACTGGCAATTCCGTTATGCTGATTCAGGTTCTCCAGGATTTCCCTTTTTCGCTCATGGATATCCATTTTTTTACTCCTTTTATCATTACAAAATAACTATCTCCGTAGAATAATTCGTTTTTTATTTCTTAGAAGCGGATAAGAATCTGACATGAACAAAAATGTTCATACTTGAACAGTATAGCACAGAAAACGGAAATATTTTCAATAATATGTTCAAAGATATAATTACTTTGTTTAATATGCTATATTCTGCTTGGCAAAAAACGATTGGAGATATGCATTATGAAGAAGGTTCTCGCTTTTGATATGGGCGCAACATCCATAAGAGGAATA
>CAUSIX010000261.1:0-3130 GCA_963531555.1 uncultured Oribacterium sp. | reverse complement strand
TATTCCTAATTTGCTAAAGGAAGCAGATGCACTTTATGTTGCTTCGGTAGCCAGCTGGGTAATGAAGTTTGGCATCAGTATGAATAAGCTTTTTGATTCTATGATGTCAGGGAAGCCAATTATTTACGCTATGGGAGCGCCTAATAATTATATAAAAGAATATAATTGCGGTATTTCAGTAGAACCTGAGAACATAGAAGCATTAGCTAGAGGAATCGAGGAAATGTTTTTCTTATCAGTAGAGGAAAGAAAGAAATTAGGAGAGAATGGTCATAATGCGGCGATTAATCATTTTACATATGAAAAATTAGGGGAAAAATTTGCAGAGCTATTTTAAATAATCATAATTGTTTAAATATAACTGCTATACATCATGTTCGGACAACTGTAAAAAAGGGGAGAGAAAGTTATGGTTAATGTAATTGGTCTTGGATATATTGGTTTACCTACAGCGCTTATGCTAAGCTCGCATGGTGTGACAGTAATTGGAACAGATTACAACAAAGAATTAGTAGAAACTTTGAATGCGGGAAAAACTACTTTTAAAGAAACCGGGCTTGATGATTTGTTTCAATCAGCTCTTCAATCAGGGATTAGCTTTACCACAGACTACCAGATTACAGATATTTATATCGTTTCTGTTCCTACGCCGTATGATAAGTTTAGTAAAAAAGTGGATGCTGTATATGTTGTTTCAGCAGTAGAAAAAATATTACAATATGCCCCTAATGAGGCTACCATTGTGGTTGAATCAACCATATCTCCGGGAACTATCGAAAAAAGCATCAGGCCGATATTGGAAAAAGCGAAGCGGTTAGACATTCACCTTGTGCATGCACCGGAAAGAATTATACCGGGAAATATGGTTTATGAGCTTTTGCATAATAACCGTACGATTGGTGCTGATGATAAAAAAGTAGGAGAAAGGATTAAGCAGATTTATGCTTCATTTTGTCAGGGGGAAATAGTTGTTACGGATATTAAGACGGCAGAAATGACTAAAGTTGTAGAGAATACATTTCGAGCAGTCAATATTGCTTTTGCAAACGAATTAGCAAAGATTTGCCGACATAACAATATGAATATATATGAAATTATAAAAATATGTAATATGCATCCACGAGTAAACATTCTTCAACCGGGGCCGGGGGTAGGAGGGCATTGCATCTCCGTGGATCCATGGTTCTTAGTTGGGGACTACCCCTCTCTTGCCAATGTAATAAATGAAGCAATGAAGACCAATGACGGTATGCCTGAATTTGTGCTCAACAGGATACATGAGATTATGAAAGAAAATGAGATGTTCGATTGTACAAGAGTGGGACTTTATGGTTTGACCTATAAGGAAAATGTGGATGATATGAGAGAATCCCCTACTCTTCAACTCTTAGAGTCACAGGAGAGGCATCTTGCAAGTGGTTTAAAGGTTTATGATCCTTTTATCATTAATGATGTTGTACCAAACCAGTATCATAGTCTGGATACATTTTTGGATGCAGTAGATTTGGTTGTTATCATGGTGAAGCATGATGAAATCAAAGAAAATATTGAGAAATTAAAAGGAAAGATTATTTTGGATTGTCAGAATATATGTAACCTTGATAGAGCTTATCATATTTAATCATAGAGCAATAATAAAGGAGCCAGATGAGAGTCTTAGTACTTGATCCTTGGGGAGTAAATGGACCGTCAAAATATTTAAATGGACTGGTGTATGGATTATCAGAATCTGCAGAAGTCTATTTATTTACGAACTATTATTTTAAAAAAACAACTAATGCAAGTTTTCAAGTACATAATATTTTTTTTAAACTATCTGAAAAAATGAAAAATGGAATGGCTAGAAAACTTATTAGAGGAGCGGAATATATTATAGGTTACTTAAAAATCTTTTGCTTTCTTAAGAAAATGAAAGAGTTTGATGTAATCCATATTAACTGGCTCCTAATGTACAATATGGATGTATTATTTTTGAAAAGACTACATCGCTACTGTAAAAAAATTGTGTATACAGCACATAATGTTGAACCGCATATAGAGGGAGAAAGATATAAAACAGAATTAGATAGGATTTATCAAGAGGTTGATAAAATAGTGCTTCATGGAGAAGGAATTAAAAACGAGTTTATACAAATTTTTCCGAAGTATTCCGAGAAAGTATATTTGCAACATCATGGAGCTGATATTAATGTGGATACAAAATATAATATTTCTAAAGTGCCTATTGATATACAAAAAAAAATAACGGATAGTCATAAAGTATATCTGTTTATTGGATCTCTATTTTACAACAAGGGTATAGACAGAGTAATATCCTTTTGGGATAAAGTGACAAAAGATTCCCTTCTTATTATTGCCGGAAAAGCTGAAAATAGTTACAAGGAATTTTATGCAGCTAAGGAAAATTACTCCGGCAATCATATCTTATTTCTTGATTATTATATTCCGGATAACTTACTTAACTATTTGGTAGACAATGCAGATGTGTTACTTTTGCCATATAGACATGCCTCAATGAGTGGCGTGGTATTTACTGCTGCAGATTTTTCTAAGCCGATAGTATGTACTAAAACAGGCTCTATTCATGAATATGTAAATAAAAATATGGCCTTTATCGTAGATAATAAAACAGATGCTTTGCAATCTGTAATACACACTATTGATAGCAATTACTCCAAAGAGGAATTGAAAAGAATGGGAGAGCGTTTAAAGGCTCATATTCAAGATATATGTAATTGGAAAAATATTGGAAAAAAACTTGTAGAAGAATGTTATTCGGCTTAGCTGGGGGAGTCTGTTTTGGAATTTTATTTAGTGTTATTTTCAATATACTATTTTTTCTCTCTTGTTGAGATATTTACTAAAATAAATAAAAATACAAAGCGGTTTTTATTGTGTATTTCTTTCGTTCTGTTTGTCATCCTGTCTACATTTTATTATGGGCCTTTAGGGGATAGGTTTAGTTATGAAGACTGGTTCTACAAAACAGATATCTCTCATATTTATGATTTATCTAAGAATAATTTCGAATATTTTTATGAGGTGATTCAAGCATTGGTTAAAATCTCGACAAATGACTATGTAGCATTGCGTTTTGTTCTAGCTGTTTTCTGCATGACGTTGCAGTACA
>CAUSIX010000260.1:0-3169 GCA_963531555.1 uncultured Oribacterium sp. | reverse complement strand
CATCATCAAAAGATAGCAGCCAAAAATGCAAACATAGCCGTGTAAATGCCATTTCGTGCCTTCCGGCTCCAACTTTTTATAGGCCTTCACCACAGATTTTCTGCTGGCCCTTCCTACCGCAAGTTCCATAGTAAGAACGGGCAGTCCCATTATCAGGAGAAATAAGAGATAAAAGAGGACAAAAATTCCTCCCCCGTTTTGTCCCACAAGATACGGAAATTTCCAAACATTTCCGATTCCGATTGCACAACCGGCACTCACTAAGATGAAACCGATTCTGGATTTAAAATTTTCTCTTCCCATAATCCCTTTACTCTCTTTCTCTCTACTATCTTGATAAACTTCCTGTACTCTCAACAAGCGATACTCTTTATAGCATTCCCATGGTGCATAAATGAGATATTCACATTCCGCGAGCGATTCTCGTTAAGAACAAGATTCCAAAGGCTTCTCCCCGGCACTTGTTAAGAACTGAAAAACAGGAGAAGTCGTACATCTCCTGTTTTCGAAGTCGATGCGACTGGATTCGAACCAGCGAACTCTGCGTCCAGAACTCAGCGATCTACCAAGCTGAGCCACGCATCGCTATTGGATAGATCATACGAAAGAATGCGGATTCGTACTCTATTCTATATTCGGAATACAATAAAAATATGGATTCCCCTGACCGGTGAGTCCGAAAGCCTCTCGGAAGCTCACTAGTCAAGGATTATAATCTTTCTCTGCACTCCTGTCAATCAATAATTTTATTGTTCTTGCCCTTCCGCTTCCGCAGTAGCCCCGGGAGTCTCGGGCATTGCCTTGGAAAGTGCCTCTCTGTTGGATTCCACAATACTTCTGGAATCATTCAGGGAAGACTTTAACTCATCCAAATGCCGTGTTGCATTGTCCAAAGAACGGGAGATGATTGTCTCCAAGCTGGCAAGCATTTCATCCGTATAGCGAATCGCATTGGAACGAATCTGGTCGGCGTCCGCTACAGCATTATTCACGATACTATCCGCCTGATTTTGTGCATCTCGAATTAATTCATTTGCCTTCGCATAGGCCTGCTGCATAATCTCATTGTCCGAAACCAATTCTTCACTGCGCGACTTTGCATCACTGATCATGGTTTCAGCCTGCCCCTTTGCATCGGCTAAAATAGCGTCCTGTTGAGAGATTATCTTCTGATATTTTTTTATTTCTTCGGGTACTCGCAACCTAAGCTCAACCAAAAGTTCTTCCATCTCTTCTTTATTTACTATAATTTTGCTGTTAGACAGAGTTTGAAACTTACAACTGTCAATATACTCTTCAATTTCTCCAATCAACTGCTCAATTCTGCTCATAGTCCCTCCGTCTATTGAAATCCGTACTTTTCTTTCATGGCAAGCTCCACCCGCTTTGGTACGAAGGCTGATATATCTCCGTTATAAGAAGCAATTTCCTTTACAATACTGGAGCTCAAATAAGAATATTTTAAATTGGTCGCTAAGAATAATGTATCAATTCCCCCGGCAATCACCTTATTTGTCTGTGCCAGCTGAAGCTCGTATTCGAAGTCGGTTACCGCACGCAGTCCGCGCACAATCATCGTGGCTCCGACCTTTTTTGCATAATCTACCGTAAGTCCGCTAAAGGAATGAACCTCCACATTCGGATGGTCCTTTACGCACTCGCTAATCATTTTAACACGGTCTTCCATGGAAAACAACGATGACTTATTTTTGTTTACCAGTACCGCAATAATTAATTTATCCACCATTTTCGCACTTCTGGATATTACGTCTAAATGGCCGAAAGTGACCGGATCAAAGGATCCCGGATAAATAGCAATCTTCATTTCCCCTCCTACATTCTTTACAAATCGTTCTTGCACTCCCTTAGGCAAACCGCCTGTAAAGCTCAAGTTCTAAAACATTACTCCGCTAATTTTCCTTATCCTGTCTAAGTAATCGCAAAAAAACATGCTTATTGGTTTTATAGGACTTTTACCTAAGGATGGTATACCCCTCCTCTTCCATCATGGAAAAGTCTTCACAAAGTCTTGCTTCTATAACAAACAGAGTATTCTCATCCACAAAAGATTTATCCTTTAATCGGAGTAAAGCCTTTTCCGCAAGTTCTTTCCCGTAAGGCGGATCCATAAAAACCAGACCGAAATGGTAGTCCTTCCGCATTAGGGCATTAATCGCCCCGTTGTAGTCTCCGGGAAGTACCAAGGCCTGCTCCTTAAAATGCGTCTTCTCCAGATTCTCTTCAATACAGAGAACAGCTTGTTTTGCTGCGTCACAAAAAACAGCTCTCTTTGCCCCTCGGGACAGAGCTTCTATTCCTAAAGCACCGCTTCCGGAAAAAAGATCCAGCACATCCTGCCCCTCAAGATCAAACTGGAGAATATTAAATAAGGTCTCCTTAATTCGATCCTGAGTCGGCCTTGTATCCAAACCTTCCGGCGTTTTTAAATTGATTCTTCTAGCCGTTCCTGCAATCACTCTCATTTCTTTTTCTCCATTTCCCTATGTATTAAAACAAATTAAAGAAGACTTTGTAAAGTCATCTTCCCTACTCTTAAGTATCTGTCATCATTCTATTACGGTGTATCTGTCGTTATCATTTTGAAAAATTCTTCTTGCACTTTCGGATGCTTTTTCAGTTCCGGATCCGCTTTCAGCATTTGCATCGCTTCTTCTCTTGCTATGCGAAAGAGCTCTTCATCAAGAATCGGATCCGCCATAGAAAACTGCAATTCTCCGGATTGCCTCTCTCCAAAGAACAAATCTCCCGGCCCTCGGAGGCGGAGGTCTTCTTTCGCGATGGCAAAGCCGTCATTGCTGTTCTTCATAATTTCCAATCGTTCCCGTGATTTTTCATCATCTTTTCGATCCAGAAAAATACAGTAACTTTGCAAAGCGGAGCGCCCTACTCTTCCCCTAAGCTGATGTAACTGCGCAAGGCCGAAGCGCTCTGCATTTTCAATGAGCATCACTGTAGCGTTGGCAACGTCCACACCAACTTCCACAACGGTCGTAGAGAGTAAAATCTCCGTTTCTCCCCTTTTGAAAGCTGCCATTACGGCTTCCTTCTCTTCGCTCTTCAACTTTCCGTGCAAAACTCCAATTCGTATATCCTCCGGAAAGAACTTTCGCAAAACTTTTCTATAGGAAAGAACCGCTTCTACCGGAAG
>CAUSIX010000259.1:0-3172 GCA_963531555.1 uncultured Oribacterium sp. | reverse complement strand
TTTGATTAATAACGGGATTATACGGAAACTTCTCTGCTTTGTCAAATTTCCCGTCCTATAACTCTTCGGCTTATTCCTTCCGGCTATAAGAAAGGAAGAAACTGTCTCTTCATAAAGCTTCTTATCCTATTACATCATTATAGCGGGAAGTCACATCCGAACCGCACTTTATCAAACGCTCCAAGGAGCCTTCCGTTGTGCTAAGCGTTAATTTCTCCGCTTCAGAATACGGCTTCTGCTCCTCCACACGGGAAAGTAAAGCCTGTGTCTGTACCTTGAACTCTGTAATGGCATTGTTGAAGAAACTGAGCTGTCCGCTCTTATAGCTTTCAAAACCTTCTTTTTCCAGCTCCGCTTCGTCCTTGTAGTTCACTGCAAATTCAGAAAGCAACGCAGCCATTTCCTCGTATTTCGGGCGGATTTCCGTCACATCCAGGGAAAGGACATTTTCATCCGAGATATCCTCCTGCTTATAAATGGCATCCATGATTTCGGACTTTAACATCGTGAGCTTTAACATCTGATAGCGAACGGTATACCCCTCTTTTTCGAAACGCTCCAAGTCTTTCGCCTGCTGCTTCTGTAAAATGGCTCTTAAACTGTTTAAGTAGGGAAGTCTCTCCTCGTCGTAGGCATTGACTGCCGGAACAAAACGACTGTGAATTTCCTGCCCCTTGGCGTAATTGTCGTCCAGATAGCCCTTCTGATTTCCGTAGTTTCCCGCTTCATCCAAAACCTGCATTAAGGCTCTCAAAGTCGGAATCAGGGTAAGCGCATGCTCATCCATTTCCGTATAGCTCGTGCCTAAATCCGCTTGCGATTCCACCTCATCCAAAAATTCATAATCATGATTAGTGAAGGTTGTTGTGATATAATTTCCGCCCTCCACAGGAGAAAAGTCCTTCGACGGCGCTACACCGTTAAAATATCGATTCAAGGCTTCTTCCACATCTCCGCTCATAAAGTTGCTTAAATCAATATAATTGTTATAAGCGTCCAAGTCGCTCACCGGAGGAAGATCTTCATAGGAGTCTTTATTTCCCTGAAGAGCTCCCATAAGATTGTTCAGCGCTTTATTCTTTCCGTTATCGGCATCCGCCGTTTCATTTTGAAAAGCATTCTGTGCTTCCTTTAATTCCTTACAGGCGGTAAGGCTTAGGATTAATGCCAGTACCGTTAGTCCCAGACTGATTTTTCTCACTTTTTCTCTCCCTTTTTAAGCAGGATATTCGGCAGGGTTGTATCTCATGTCTTCTCTAAGATAAAAACTGCACGAGAAGCTTTCGAAGATTCAAATCAACAAAGCAAATTTCCTTAAATTTGTTTTTTTTAGCATAAAAAATGTTGAATTTCAAAATTTTTATACGTTTTTTATTCTACCATCTTCCTAAAGTGAGGTCAAACGGAATCACAGCTCCATTTGAACATCACTGCTTTATTTCTAAAGTTTAAGCTCCATTTGGACATCACCGCTTTATTTCTAAAGTTACAGCTCCATTTCGGAAATCTGCCTTCGCATCTCTTCCAAAATACCGTAAAATTCTCGTGAAGAATAACGACTTACCCCTTTTCCGGAAAAGGCCTGCACCTGCACCGCCCGGTCCGAGGTCACGATGCTGACAGTTCTTCCCTTTTCTGCAAAATCTTTTGCCATTTTACTCAAAGTGAAATCGGCGCTTTCTCCTTCCTTCGTGAAAACAAGCTCCAAATTTTTTCCGAAATACTGTTTTGTTCCGGGGTTGCCCTTTACATGATACGCATCAAAAATCAGATAGACCTCCGTATCATAAAATACCGCATATTCGGATAAATATTGAATAACCTTCTCCCGTCCCGCCATAAGATTCTCTTTTGCAAGTTCCTTTAGAGCCTCTTTTGCGAACATAAAATTATAGCCGTCCACAAGAAGCAATTTTTTCTTCGAGACCGTTCCCTTCTTTTCGTACTGCTCTCTTGCCGCCTTTTGCTTCTCTTCTTTTTCTCTGGATAAAATAAGCTTTTGTTCGGAAAGTAAAGCCTCCTTTCCTCTGTTTCTGACAGGGCCGAAGGTTCTTAAAAAGATTTCCTCGAGCTCAATGTCCTGAATATAGGCTCCCGTTTTTTCTTTTTTCTTTTTCGAATTCGTTTCTTTTTTATCCTCTGTTCCTTTTAATGCGACATTTTCCTCCGAAGAAACACGGAATTCTCCGGGAAGTATTTCCCTTTCCTCTTCCTCTGCCATTTTTTCAAAAGAGAAAAAGCGAATTTCCGCTTCTCCTCCGAGTCTTTGCGCCTCCTCTAAAAAACCATTTAGACTCTCTCCCGGAATCTTCCCCCTTAAAAAGACCCCCGTCTCTTCCTGTAGAAGCTCCTCCTGTTTTCCTCCCAGCCTCTCTATCGTTTGGAGAACTGGGCCAAGCTCTGCCTGTCCAATCTTCATGTTATAAGAAAAAACGGGAGAAAAGAGATGAAGCCCCGCATTTTTTCTCGCCATGGAAAAGGCTTCCAGAACCGCTGTCTTAAAGTCAATATAATAAGAGCTCTTCTCTCTGTACTCCGCTTCTAAAAGTTCTATCCTGTAATGCGTGTAAGGGCCGGAGAAAGCGGGCCCATTAAGCTCCATTTCTTCCCACTCCGTCTGTAATCGGCTGACCCATTCCTTCTTTACTTCCACTCCTTCATCCGCAGTAAGAAGAAAGTACTTTTGCCCGCTTTCCGTCGACTCTTTCTTTTCCTCGCTTTGTTCTTCCTCTTCTTCCTCTCCGGAAAAAGGAAGAAGTCGCAGTAAAACGGCAAAATAATGCCCCGGACTCTCTACCTTTGCTTTTCCGTAAGCCTCTTCCGAAGGCCCTTCTCCGTAGATCAACTCTATAGGCGAAAACCGCAGCTCTTCTCCGGTTCTTCTCCGGAAAATGTCCTGCATAAGCTCCTTTTGTAACGCTCCGAGGGAGCGGATTCGTACTTTCCCTTCCTCTGTTATCCGGATATCCCATTCCGGAAATTCTCTTGAAAGACCCTTTAGCTCTGAAGCGTAGCGCAAAATATCTCCTTCTAAAAGAGAGAGCTCCACTTGCAACGGGTCTTCTCTCGTTTCTCTCCTCTCCCCCTTAATCGGAAAGGCTCCGACAGTAATTTTATCCGAAACCGGTGTAAGAAAAAGGCTTCCTTCCTCCACTTCACTGATTTCCGTATA
>CAUSIX010000258.1:0-3191 GCA_963531555.1 uncultured Oribacterium sp. | reverse complement strand
AAAGGCAGGTTTTTTCCCGCCTTTGCCGTATTTTGCACCCCGTAATTTAAGTTAAGATTCAAGCTCTCACTGTGTGCTCTTATAGAAAAAAAGCAAAGAAAGAAAAAAAAGAGCATGAGCAATGTATTCTTTTTGGATTTGTCCTTCCGTTTTTTTTCTCTCTCCCTTTCTTTTCTTTCTTTCTCTTCTTTCCTTTCTTTTCTTCCCTCTTCTTCCCTCTCCTTTTTCCCTTCAAAGGGTTTTTTCTCTTCCTCGTAACGAAGCGGTAAAGTAACAATGAAGCGTGTCCCGGACAGATCCGACTTGGCTTCCACATAGCCGTGATGCATTTCCGCGATATTTTTCACAATGGCAAGCCCAAGCCCCGTCCCTCCGGTGCTCAGTGAACGGGAAGACTCCACACGGTAAAATTTATCAAAAAGCAGAGGTATCTCTTTCTCCGGAATAATATAGCCGAAATTCAAAACAGTAACCCGTACAAACTGCTTTTCTTTCCGAAGGCGAATCTTAATCATCTTTCCTTCCGCACCGTACTTTATAGCATTACTGATTAAATTATCGAATAGACGGAACAAAAGATCTCCGTCTCCGTCTATATAAAGGGATTTTACATTCGAACTGAAATCACAGCTTAAATCATTTTTTTCAAAATTTGGATAATTTTCCTCCAAAAGTTGAGAAAGAAGCTGGACCAAATCCAGCGTAATCAGTTTCATGTTCATTCTTCCGTAGGAAAGCTTGGTAAAGCCGAACAGCTCTTCAATCAGCTTCTGTAAGCGAAGCGCTTTATTGTAGACAATTTCCAAATAATGGGCTTTCATTTCCTCATTAACGGAACGATTATTTTTCATTAAATCCAGATAGCCTAAAATAGAGGTGAGCGGTGTGCGAAGGTCATGGGCAATGTTTGTAATCAGATCCGTTTTAGACTGTTCATTACTCTTTTCCATTTCAATATGTCTTGAAAGCTCTTCTTCCATCATGCGAATACTTTCCGCAATATGTGCAATTTCTCCCTCACCCGAAATGGAAATATCGGTATTGAAATCGCCGGCGGAAATCTGTTTTACCGCCTGTGCCAAAGTTTCTATATCCCTTGCCGTTCTTCTCTGGAGAAAAAGGAAAGAAAGAGTAAAAAGAACAATGCCGAGAAGGACAAAGAGTAAGATACTGACCAAACCGGCAAAGGCAAAGCTTTGTACCAAAGGATGATCGTTTCCCATCTGATAAAGGTAACTCGTGTAGGAACTGATATTGAAAACCAGAAAACACTCCACTACACCCGTAAAAACGGCAGACATTCCCACGTGAAGAAGAACCTGCATCATATATCCTCTACCGAAGTGGTGAGGCGCTCTCTCCTGATTCACCAAAATGCTCCTATTTCTCAATCTTATATCCTACACCCCAAACGGTAGTAATAATCTTATCCTCTCTAAGATCCTCCTTCATCTTACCGCGAAGTCTTCGGATATGCACCATAACGGTATTGTTAGCTTCATAGACCTTCTCATTCCATACCTTTTCAAAAATCTCATCGGTAGAAAAAACCTTCCCCGGGTGAGATGCCAAAAGGAATAGAATATCAAACTCAATCGGAGTCAATTTGATTTCTTCCTCATCAATGATTACCTTATGATTATCCTTATTAATATGCATGTTACGGATATTGATTTCATTATTGATATAGTTCGTTCCGGCATTCGGATTGAGCTGTGTATAACGGCGAAGCTGGGACTTTACTCTCGCGGTAAGTTCCAAAGGATTAAAGGGCTTTGTAACATAGTCATCCGCGCCTCCGGTAAGGCCGACAATCTTATCCAAGTCCTCTGACTTGGCAGACAACATAATAACGGGAATATTCGAGCTTTCCCGAATCTTCCTGCACATTTCAAGACCGTTCATCCCCGGCATCATGACATCCAAAAGAACCAGATGAATTTCCTCCTCGGAAAGAATCTTTAAACCCTCCTCCGCATTGTAGGCCTTAAATACCTTATATCCGTCGGAAACCAGATAAATCTCCACGAGTTCCGCTATTTCTTTTTCATCATCAACAACCAATATATTAATCTGTGGCATAGGAGTCCTCCTTGTCTGTCTCTTTTACTCTATCTCTTCAGTTTACCTAATTTCACTTTACTATGGCAAGCTTTTCCAAGCGATTTCATGAATTCTTCAGCTTATAGAAAGTATAATTTCCAAGAATTCGATAAGAAATTCCCTGCTCCTTAAGACTGTACAGGGCATTTTTCATCGCAGAATCGGAAAGTTTTCCCAAGATATCAATGAAAAATCGATAAGAAAATGCACCGTCTCCCATGGGTCTACTCTGAATCATACTGAGCGATAAACCGTTCCACATGAAGTTTTCCAATACATGATAAAGACTTCCCACTTTATCCGGAATTTCCAGAATGATACTCAGTTTCTCAGCCTCTTTATCATAGATTTTCCCCTTTGTTAAAAGGAAGAAGCGAGTCGTATTCTCTTCCGTACTGATTCTTTCCTCCAAGATACTGAGCCCGTAATATTCTGCAGCTTCCTTACTGCAAAGCACGGCAGCCCCTTTTTCTTTCCTTTCCGAAACCGACTTTGCGGCAATAGCGGTATTTAAGCTGGGAATCGCCTCTATTTCCGGATGCACTCGGAAAAATTGTCTGCATTGGGAAAGGGCTTGCGGGTGAGAGTATACTTTCCTAACGTTCTCCATTCGATTCCCCTTCGTAGTACAGAGACAATGAGAAACCGGATAGTATATTTCTTTTATGACGGTAATCTCCTCCTGAGATGCCAAAAGATCGTAATTATCCTGCACCATGCCGTAGGTGGAATTATCCATGGGAAGAATGCCGTAGTCCGCCTTCCCCGACAGTACTTCCTCGATAACATCCTGAAAATGGTCTACAGAAAACATATCCTCTTCTTGAAAGAAAAGTCTTCCGGCAAGATAAGAATATGCCCCTCTTATTCCCTGAAAAACAAGTTTTTTCCCTGAAAAGGAAATTTCCTCTTCTCTTTGAAAAGAAAAATCATCCTGTTTTTTACCGGAAGAAAAATACTCCAGCTGTTTCCTTCTGGAAAGGGTCATGAGACCTCTGAAAATAGCCTGTGCCGGAGCTTTCAACTCCGGATCCGTAACCATATCGGCTACCGATTGCAGCTTTTCCTCTTCTCTTTTTCCGTCAAAT
>CAUSIX010000257.1:0-3192 GCA_963531555.1 uncultured Oribacterium sp. | reverse complement strand
TATAAAATACAAAGATGTACTCATGTGCCAGCATTAAGAAACTCTTGTTCTTATCTTTCCATTTTTGAGTAGCTCTACAATTATGTTGAACTTTAATAATGATTTCTTTTAAAACAAATCCTGCTTGCAAAAAACAAGTTATGAGTTGAAATCCCAAGGGAATTACATTTCCATGAATCCTTTTATCCCCAATCATCACAGCGCAATATTTCCCTTTTTTGAGAACGCGAAAGGATTCCGCCGTTACTTTTTTCATAGCGATGATAAACTCTTTTTCATTGCATAAAGACATATCTCCTGCAAGATCTGAACTATAGGGAATAATATTGGAATAAGGTGGATGAGTACAAATAAAGTCAATTCGATTATCTTTGATAAAAGCTAGATTGGCAGCATTGCCCTGCCTAAGATAAATTTGAGATTTTGAATTAGAGTGAAAAGAAAGATTTGTTTTAGATAAAGATAACGCTTTTGGATTGATATCGATACCAATTCCATTTCGATTGAGTAGCTTGACTTCCACTAAGGTTGTTCCACTACCTAGAAATTGATCCAAAACCCAGTCTCCCGGTTTTGAATACCGAAGTATCAGATTCCTGGGTATATACGGTGACCAATTTCCTGGATACTTTCCTGAGTGAGTAGCCCATTTCCCTCGTTCGGGAAAAGACCATATACTGGTCTGCTCGAGGTTAAAATTATTTGGTTGTAATAGAATAAAATCACCTCCTATTTTGTAATTATTTAATTTTATGATACCGCTGAATCAACACAAAGTCTATCGGTACTGCGGTCTATTATCAACTTTTATGGAAGATAAAAATACGGAATAATCATACACTTTTCACCATTATCTCAATTTTTGTGGGGAGAAAAAAGATTATAGGTTATTTACCATTAACGAAAGAAATCTTCCACTATCCTTTGTTTAAATTATGTTCCATTCGGATGATATGACCAGCTCGTATGCAAAGATAGACCACTTGCTAAAGACACTCTCTACAAGTTTAAGTATGGCACCTACAAGATCAATATTATACTTACTGGCCCAATGAACTATAATTCTATGAGGAAGATGATTATTCCGGCGTTTGAGAGCCACTGAATCCGATACACAGAGCCACCAAATCCGAGTGGCTGAGCCATGCGGAATCAAATATCATTCCGATGTTCAGAGCCATATCCTACAATGAATTTACGGCAATTGTGCCGGACTCATTGAAAGGAGGACTCAGGATGTCCAAACAAAAACAAATTTTGCAATTCTGTGCTTCCGGTTTCAGTCAGAGGAGAACAACCGATACTCTCGGTGTATCACGAAACACTGTTTCTGCAGTAGTAGCAGCTGCAAAAAGGCAGCACATCAGTGCTCAAGCTGCTGAATTAATGGATGAGCCGGAGCTCATCTTAAAACTGTTTCCGGAAAAGGCTTTCGAGCCGACTCAGGAAACATGACAAGATTCATAAAGAGCTACTGCGCTCAGGTGTTACTCTCCGTATTCTGTGGGATGAATACCGTGATGAATGCTTAACAGCAAAAAGGCCGCCGTACATGTACTCTCAGTTCTGCAAGCTGTACAGCGATTACGTCGATCAGCATCGTCTTACGATGCACCTCCAACATAAACCCGGTGATAAATGCATGGTAGACTGGGCCGGAACAACTCTCTCCTTCTACGACTCTGCCACTGACGAACCTTATACATGTTATCTTTTCGTTGCTACGCTTCCTTTCAGTATGTACTGTTATGCAGAAACTTGCCTCACAATGAAGCAGGAAGACTGGATTAATGCTCATGTGCATATGTATGAATACTTCGGTGGTGTGACTAGAATCCTCGTAAGTGATAACCTTAAAACCGGAGTCATAAGCAATAAAAAGAACGATGATCCGGTCATGAACCGCTGCTATCAGGAGTTGGCTGATTATTACAAAATAGCCCTTCTTCCGGCAAGAGTTTTAAGCCCAAAGGATACGGCAGCCGTAGAAGGAGAAGTTGACAAACTAACTTCTCACATCATCGCAAAACTGCGAAGTAGAAGATGCTTCAGTCTCACTGAACTGAATGCAGAGGTACGAAAGCTTCTAGATGCATACAACCACAGAAATTTCCAGAAAAAAGACGGCTCTCGTTATTCGGTTTTTACCAATGAAGAGATACTGTTCATGCATCCGCTACCCGGAATACCGTATGAATTCTCCTTGTGGAAAACAGCGACGGTTCAGCTGAATTATCACGTTGCCTTTGATAATCAGTATTATTCGGTTCCTTATGCATATGTCAGAAAGAAAGTCGATATCCGCAGTACGAAGAGTCTTGTTGAGGTCTTTTATCAGAATACAAGAGTATGCAGCCATAGACGTCTGTATGGGCGAAAAGGCCAGTATGATACGAATCCGGACCACATGCCGGAGAATCATAAGCTCTACAGCGAGTGGAACAGCGAGCGTTTCCTCCATTGGGCAGGGAATATAGGCTCGTCCACAAGAGAAGTGATAGAAAAAATCTTTGCTTCTTATCGGGTAGAAGAACAGGCATACCGTGGATGCCTGTCCCTCTTAAAGCTGGCAGATAAGTACTCCACCGAACGTCTGAAAAACGCATGCAAAGTGGCTCTTAAACATATCTCCAGTCCCCGCTATAAAAATATACGGCTGATAATGGAGGCAGGTCAAGATTTGAAAGAGTCTGAAAAAAAGACTGAGACGCCATTCTCCAAAGATCCTGTTAACAGTTATACGCACCTGCGTGGAGCATCCTACTACGGAGGTGCTAACCATGAATAATGAGACCATCCTTAAGATGCAGAAGATGCGTCTTCCGGCGCTAATCCAGAACTATCGGGAACAGTTGGAAAACCCGGAAATGTACGACTATGTGACTTTTGAAGAACGTGTTACTTTGATGATTGATGCGGAATACGGTTCCAGAGAGAACAACAAAATCAAGCGTCTTCTGAAACAATCCGGCATTCCGAATAGAACTGCTTACATGGAAGGGATTGAGTACCTCCCTGACAGGCATCTGAACAGAGAAGTCCTTTCTCTGCTTCGGACAAATGACTACATTCGCAAGGGGCTGAACGTTATGCTGATTGGAGCGACAGGATGTGGAAAGACATATATAGCTTGTGCCCTCGCAACAAACGCATGTCATCACGAATACAAGACTCTATACTACCGTTTGAACG
>CAUSIX010000256.1:0-3201 GCA_963531555.1 uncultured Oribacterium sp. | reverse complement strand
AAGCATTTTTGTTCCGAGTTCCGTTAAGCCGTATTCAACTCTCGGTGGCTGCTCATGGTAATCGTGGCGATATGCCAGTCCATCACTCATCATTTGTCTTAAACTATCTGTCAAAACCTTTTGTGAAATACCGTCTATACTTCGTTGTAGCTCATTGAATCTCCATGGACGCTTTTTCAAGTTACGCAAAATCAGCAATTTCCATTTTCCTCCGATGAGAGATACTGCTGTTGCAACTGGACATTCCGGTAATTCTTCTTTTGCTCGCATAATTCTCACCTCCGAGTCTATTGTAACACATTCAATTTTGTGTGTGCAGTTACAAAAAGGTGCGTACTAGTTTTTGTATGTGTCTCACACTATACTAATACTAGGCAATCAGAAACTACAAATTAATCATGGAGGTATTATTATGGCAAATTACACAAAAACAACTATTGGAAAGGAAAACCGAATTGAGTTGAATGAAAAGTTGTCTTTAACAGGTGCAGAAATCAGTTTGAACGAACTACCTGTAGGAGCAAATGTCCCATTTGTTCATTCTCATAAAGAAAATGAAGAAATCTATGGAATTCTTTCAGGTAACGGCAAAGCCATAATTGATGGAGAAGAAATCACTCTTTCAACTGGAGACTGGCTAAAAATCGCACCTGCTGCAAAGCGTCAGCTTTTTGCATCCGATATTTCCGGAATTACTTATATCTGCATTCAGGTAAAAGAAAATTCTCTGGAACATTTTACAGCAGAGGATGCCGTAATCGGCTAATAAAAAGTATTTATTTACAGAAATGCACAGTTCCCGATATGCTAAGAACTGTGCATTTCTTTTTTTCTTCAATTTTACGATTTCTCAATTTTTCGAACTTGAAGTTATCGTTCTATATATTCACCATTTCTCGGCACAATGATTTGACTTAGATTCTTACTAACCGCATAAGCGGTGCAAGGAGGTATAGCCACTTTGACGGAACGAAGTGACGAAACATTCTCTGTCATGCAGCTTTTTTATGCTGACAGAGAATGAAGCTCTGCAGGACGCACGATATTCCCGATAGGAGAGTATAGAAGTGCGCCCTTTAGTTCCTAAAGAGATTTTATCAGTTCAACAAACTGGAATTGTGCGTTTGCAGCGAAGCAAAATATGCACTGCAACAATAAATTTCTGTTTAACGATTTCTTTTTCCGGTATTCTCTGTCCCACGGATTTCCTCATGATAGAAATAATCTACAATCACCGGATGCCCCTGCGGGACTCTGCCATAAGGCATTTCATTATCCACAAAGGCACAATCATACTTCTTAGCCATTTTCTCAGCTTTTACTTCAAGTGCTTCAAAATAGCTACGGTTATGCTTGTTATAGATCTCGTCGTAAAGTGGTACAAGATCAGGATATTTTTCGGCGATATAATCCATAATCGTCTTTTTGAAGTCGCCCCGAAGATTGAGGTTTTCGAGCCAGAACAGATCGCACTGATCCTTTACCCGCTCAAAGATTGCTTCGAAATCCGTGATGCCGGGGAATACTGGGGATACGAAACAGACTGTACGGATTCCTGCGTCATATACCTGCTTCATAGCAGCGATACGCCGTTCAATGCTCGAAGCAGAGTCCATATCGTTCTTGAAATTTTCATCCAGTGTGTTGATCGACCATGAAACGGTCACTCGTCCAAGCTTCTTCAGCAGATCAATATCCCTTACCACAAGATCAGACTTTGTGCAGATTAGAATATCTGCGTCACTGCCAATCAACTGCTTCAGAAGTTTTCTGGTATTCCCGAATTGCTCCTCCTGTGGATTGTAGCCATCTGTCACAGAACCGATGACCACCCGCTGTCCGGCATATTTCTTCGGATTTTTAATTTCCGGCCAATGCTTCACATCAAGGAAAGTGCCCCATTCCTCCGTGTGTCCGGTAAAGCGCTTCATAAAAGAAGCATAGCAATACTTGCAGGCATGTGTACAGCCCACATAGGGATTGACCGAGTAACCGCCTACCGGCAGACCGGACTTGGTCATAATGTTTTTTGTTTCTACCTCGTCAACGAGGATTCCATCGATTACTTCTGCCATCTTTTCTGTACCTCCAACACTTTATTGAATTCTTCCGGTATTTCCTGAATCATATTTTCATCCCCTATGATAGGGACAAGGTCTTCCTTCATAAACACCGGAACACCGAGCTTATGTGCCTGGTCCGTTAGAGACCATGCCCATTCCGGCTCCGTATGAATCTTCCTGCTCTGAGCTCCGGTCATGGTGCCGACAACGATCCAATTGATTCCGGAAAGGTCAACTATGCCGGGATCGTCGAATAACGGCTCAAAGGTAACATGGTAATGTTTTGCTCTGACATTTTTACGAAGGGCGTCGATACGCCACAGTTCTGCTTTCCTCGTCACCGTAACGCCAAACCATACGTTTTCCAGATCGGTATCAAAATCTAGCAAATCAGGTCGCTTGGTAAGGAACAGGAACTGATGCTGTGGATTTTCACGGATCTTTGCAAATACCTCGTCTCTCCATTCCGGCTTCCATCCGGAGAGATCGCTCATGCCGGTAAGAAGAAAGTTCTGCGGACGTTTCTTTTCCATCATCTTGAGCTTGCCCGGAAAAAACTCAGGATCAGCAAAGTCATCAATCATATGCCAGCGCTTTACATTGTTGCGGGCATAGCAATATGCACACCCCACTGTGCAGCCGATGACGATGTTCATGTTCTGAATCTGATCTTTGATACAAATATTCATGACTTCTGCCACTCCTCAAGATTCTTTCTGATGCGGTCGAGGCATTCCTCAAACTGGGTAATTTCTTCCTCTGAAAAACCTTTGTAGTAAATACTGCCCATCTCATCAGATACAGAATCGTACTCGCCCTTTAAGGCATGTGCTTTCTCAGTCAGAAACAGGAGTGTTTTCCTTTTGTCCGTTTCAGACTGAACACGGCTTATCAGCCATTGATGTTCTATTCTTTCCAGCATCGTCGTAAGAGATGTTATCGCTAATCCGCATTTGACCGAGAGTGACCTGATCGAGATTCCATCCTTCTGCCACAGCACATAAAGAATGCGCCCCTGGGCTCCATTGAACGCATCAATATTCTTTTCGCTGAGAATCTTCTCAAAAATCCGGTCACCAAGCTGTTTTATTTTGGTGACAAGAAATTTCTCTCTGTTCTTAGTCTTTCTGTTAAAATA
>CAUSIX010000255.1:0-3229 GCA_963531555.1 uncultured Oribacterium sp. | reverse complement strand
CAGTGGATTACACTCGGAAATTCCGAAGGAAGCCTGCAGATTGTAAGTACGAATCCAATCGGTTTTGACGCACATCATTACACGATAGAAGCCTTGGAAGAGGCAAAGCATTTAGGGGAGATTCGGAAATCGGAAGATACTATTCTGCACCTGGATGCAAAGCACAGCGGTGTGGGAAGCAATTCCTGCGGTGAGGAGCAAATTTACCGGAATAAGACAAGAATCAATGACTACCGCTTGCAGCTTCTTTTTCAAAAAATAGAGAAAAAGGAAGCATTTTCAGCGTACAGGAGGGTAAGAGAAAGGATGTGCTTTCGGAGTGCCGAGCTGTGCTAAGAGAGAGTATGCACTTCCGATGTAACGAGGTGCACAAAGAGAAAGGATGCACTTTTATAATACGGAGAGAAACGGTAAGAGGATAGGAGTAAAAGGGAAAAAGAATGAAAAAAATACTGGGGATTCTAGGTCTTGTCACCGTAACCATTATCTGGGGCGGAGGCTTTGTGGCAAGTGATATCGCTTTAAAGACAATTGCTCCGTTTCAAATCATATTTTTACGTTTCCTGATTGGGGCGTTTTGCATGGGAATGCTGGCAAGAAAAGAAATAAAGACAATCACGAAAGACGAGATTCTTTGCGGCTTTCTGCTTGGCAGCGCGTTATTTTCCGGCTTTGCACTGCAGATTGTGGGTCTGCAATATACCACAGCCTCCAAAAATGCGTTTTTGACGGCTACCAATGTCGTTATGGTACCTTTTATCGCTTTTCTTTTGGAAAGAAAGAAAGTTGAGCTAAAGAGTGTGGCGGGTGCAATCCTTGCTTTAACCGGTGCGGGAATTCTCTCTCTGCAGAGCGGCTTTTCCATTGGACTGGGAGATAGCTTGACTTTAGGCTGTGCAATAGGATTTGCTTTTCAGATTTATCTTACGGGAAAATATGTGCATCGAATTCGTCCGGCAATTCTCAATTTTATGCAAATGCTTTCGGCCTGTATTCTTTCCTTTATCGGCCTTCTCTTTAGTGGTAGAATAGCTTTCGAAGGGGTATCTTCTTCCGGTTGGCTCGCGATGCTTTATCTGGGAGTTGTCAGTACGACAGTTTGCTATTTTCTGCAAACCTGGGCGCAAAAGTATGTGGATGAAACAAAATCCGCCATTATCTTATCGCTGGAAGCAGTCTTTGGTACCGTTTTCTCCGTCATTTTATTGCAGGAAGAAGTGACAAGCCGCATGATTTTGGGGTCTGTCACCATTTTACTGGCGGTGATGATTTCGGAGGTATCCTTCAAGAAAAAGGAAAGTAGCTCTGTTTAAGAGAGGTGAAAATAACTATGGCAACAATCAAGGATATAGCGGAGAGGGCCGGAGTTTCTCCTGCAACAGTTTCCCGGGTACTCAATCATGATGAAACCCTGAACGTACAGGAATCTACAAGGAAGAGGGTGATGGAGGCGGCGGAAGAGTTGGAATATACCATGCCTTCTCCGAGAAAAAAGAGTAAAAAGCTGAAAATCGGCATTTTCGGCTCCTATTCTCCGGAGGAAGAGTTGGAGGATCCGTATTATCTTTGTATCCGTCTTGCGGTAAAAAAGAAGCTGGAAGAGGAGCAGTGCCATATGACGGAGATTAGCCTTTCTGATTCAGCGGAGAAAATAGCAGGGCTGGACGGGATTATCTGCACGGGTACTTTTACCAATGAGATGCTGGAGAGGCTTTCCGCCTGGAACAAGCCGATTGTGATGATTGATTGTAATGCGGATTTGGAACAGTGTGACACGATTACGGTAGATTATAAGAATGCAGTCCGGGATTTGCTGGATTTTCTGATTGAAAAGGGGCATACGAAAATCGGTTTTATCGGCGGCGGTGCGGAGCGCTGGCTCGACAGGCAAAGCGAAGACCCGCGTTATACGGAGTTCTGTGCTTATTTGAAGGAAAAGAATCTCTTCTGTGAACGTTATGTAAAGCTGGGACAGCACGAGGCTCGTTATGGAAGATTGTTGTTTACGGAGCTTTATCGCGAAGGGAATCTTCCAACAGCAATCTTTGCGGCAAATGATTCTATTGCAGCGGGAATCTACAGAGCAGCCTATGAGATCGGTCTGAAAATCCCGGAGGATATCAGTGTAATCGGCTTTAATGACATTCCCGGAGCAAAATATATGGTACCGCCCCTAACCACGGTTCGCCTCTACATGGAATTTATGGGAGAGTATGCCGTGACGCTCCTCTCTGAGAGAATTCAGGAGAGCCGGGAAATCAATATTAAGATTATGGCACCGACCAAGCTTCGGGTACGGAACAGTGTCCGGGAGCTGTAGAATGGACTATCTCCCTTCGCATTCTCCGGAGAGTTTCTTCTTGCAAAGTGCACAGGGGCTTGTTTCGGGAATAAGGTGTGTGTAGGGGGATTCTGTAAAGAGAAAATCGGGAGAGTAGAACTCGGTCCTTGCCGTGCAAAGCATTTCTCCGGAGCCGGAAAATAGGGAATAAGAAAGAATGGTGGAGAGGGTTTCGACTTCTTCACTGTAAATGTATAGTTTATATTCTTGCCCGTTAGACTTCAGGCGGAAAATCTGAGGGAAATTAGTTTCGGCATTTAGTTTTTCGATTGTGCAGGACATTGTCTTCAGCCCTGCTTTTTCCATACAGGCTTTTTTCACTAAGTCTAAAGAAACGGAAAGCATAGTTTCTCCTTATCTTTTACATGGTATTTCTCTACAAGATATCGCAGTAGAGAAAGGAAAGCGTCCTATTATCCGGAGATTTTTAGGATTTCCAGAAGCAAAATCCAAGTCAGTCCATAGTAGCTGACAACACCGACCAAATCGTTAATCGTGGTAATTAGCGGACCGGAAGCCGCTGCAGGGTCTACGCCGACCTTCTTAAAGAAGATAGGCGTAACGGTGCCGACCAGAGAAGAAATCACCATGGACAGCATCAGGGAAAATCCGATACAGGAAGAAATGGCGATAGCGATATGCAGCGGCTGGTGCTTAAAGAAATAGAGGTAAGCACCGATGCCTACTAAGGAAAAGAGGCCGATTACGAGACCGTTTAAACCGACTACTCCCATTTCCTTTCCGACTAAAGTCAATTTCTGCTTTGCGGTGAGACGCTCGTCCATCAAAACACGGATGGTCACGGCAAGAGACTGTGTGCCGACATTACCGGACATATCGAGAATCAGGGACTGGAAAGCCATGATAATGGTAAGCTGCGCCACGACC
>CAUSIX010000254.1:0-3233 GCA_963531555.1 uncultured Oribacterium sp. | reverse complement strand
CCTGCTATTTTCATCTTTTCCTCCTTGAATCTCTAAAATACACTCTTTTCGTTTCCTTCCTCATCTATCCCGAACTCTTTCCGTAGAAATTAAACTGCAGCGAAAAATTCTCTCAATCTACGACGTACTTACTATTATCCTCGTCAAATATATAGATATATATATTGTCTCTTTTTAATGATTATTTTTTTATTGCTACATAAAATTAATTTGCAGAAATTGCAAGCCCTATACTCTTAGAAAAAACGCAGCTTTATGCTTTTGATTGCTACACCGCTTTGGAAGGCCGGCAAGCTCTCCGACTTCACCTGTGTTACTTGTTAAACGAGATATTGCAAACTCTGCAAACAATACCCGGTAAGAACAAAAAATGCAGCTAACGGATTCTACTCCGGAAGCTGCATCTTACTTTGTTCTATATTTCTTTGTTCTATATTTTGTACACTTAGCGCAGTGCATCCTCGATTACCTTCTTTAAGGTATCGGAAGAAGCTTGAAGAGCCGCTTTCTCTTCCTCACTAAGTTCAATCCGAACCACTCTCTCCACACCCTGTCTTCCGACAATCGCCGGCACACTTAAGGAGACATCGGAAATTCCGTATTCTCCATGCTGCATGCTGGAAACAGGAAGGATGGATTTCTCATCACGGATAATCGCCTCACAGATTCTTCGAACGGACATCGCGATTCCGTAATAGGTCGCCTTCTTCTTCGCAATAATCTCGTAGGCACTGTTTTTTACATCTTCCGCAATCCGCTTCATGGAGGCGTCATGCTCCAAGTGACCGCGCAGCTCACAGAAATCATTTAGAGGAATACCGGAGACATTCGCACTGCTCCAAGCGGCAATCTCACTGTCTCCATGCTCTCCGATAATAAAAGCATGGACGGAACGGTTATCAATGGATAAATGCTCTCCCAAAAGATACTTCAGTCTTGCTGTATCGAGTACCGTTCCGGAACCGAAGACTCTGTTCTCCGGAAAACCGCTGAGCTTTACTGCCGCATAGGTTAAAATGTCCACGGGATTTGCCACAATAAGTAAGATTCCCTCATACTTTCTCTTGGCAATCTCCGGAATAATGCTCTTAAAAATTCCTACATTCTTCTTTACCAGGTCAAGTCTTGTTTCTCCCGGCTTCTGTCCCGCACCGGCAGTGATTACGATGATGGAGCAGTCCATGAGATCATCATAGTCTCCAGCATAGATCTTCATCGGCTTAGCAAAAGGAAGCCCGTGACTGATGTCGAGTGCCTCTCCCTCCGCTCTTTCTCTATCTACATCATTTAAAACCATTTCCGAAAAAAGACCGCTTTGCATAAGGGCAAACGCGGAACTGGATCCCACAAAACCGCAGCCGATAACGCCCACTTTTCTCTCTTGAATATTCATCTCTTCTCCTTTCCTTTCATCCCTTTTTCTCTATTTTCTTCATTTGCCCTATCCCAAGTCCGGAAACGGGATATCACACGATTCACGCACGACACTCGTTAAGCGTATATGCTTTGGTAAGGCCTTGCATCATATAGTAAATACAGGAAATCCCGAAGAAAAACTTTTCGAAAGAATATCCCGTCCGAAGTTAGTATAGGCTAAGCAACCAAGAAATGCTAGTTATTTTTTTATCAATCTTGTTTTTCTCTGTATACACGGAGTTCTTCCAATACCCTCCGCTTCTTCTCCTGATATTCCACAAAATGCTCCATATAAGAGCGGAAGTCTTTTCCGTTATCCACTCTTTCCAATCTTCCGTTTCCGAAGAGAATTTTCGAAGAGCTTCCTGCCCCGACCCCGAAAACCGTATGCTTTTCTTCCATCATGAAAATATTATAGAGGCATTCTTTCCCTTCCTTACTGAAGCCGATATTTTCCAGATTTCCCGCCATATTTTTTTGCCGATAAAGATAATACGGATATAAGGATAATTCTTCCGCTGTCTGCATGGCGGAAAGCATCATCCACTCCATTTCAGTCCGGCTCTCTCGTTTCTTCCAGGAAGGAATATAAGAGAGGGAAAAATCTCTTTCCAGCGGAAATTCCTCGGAAGACGCCCCTGCCTGATAAGCACCCCTGTACTTGTTTTCCTCCGTTTTTAACTTTGCGGCACGCTTTACCGCAAGGGAGTGTACGGTCAGATTCTCCGGGGCAAGTTCCCGAATCCTTCGAAGGCTCTCCTCCACATCGGAAAGCCTTTCTGAAGGCAGTCCCAGGATGAGATCCATGTTAATATTGTCAAAGCCCAGTTCTCTTGCTTCATAAAAACGCTCCACCACCGACTCGACACTATGCTTTCTTCCGATTAAGTCCAAAGTTTCCTGTCGAAAGGTCTGCGGATTAATGGAAATGCGCCCCACGCTATGCGATTTTAAAAGAGCCAGTTTATTTCCCGATAAAGAATCGGGCCTTCCCGCTTCTACCGTGTATTCCAATACCTTTGCGTGCGGAGAGGAAAGGAGCTTTTTCTCTACCAAAAGGAGCAGATTCTCCAAGTCCTTCTCCGGAAGAGCCGTCGGTGTTCCTCCGCCGATATAGATGCTTTGCAGACTTTTTCCGCGCTTTTCTCCCATTTCATAGAGTGCAAAATCCAGCTCTTCGGAAATCTTGTCCAGATACTCCGGAATGCGGTCGGAAAAGGATCCAATCGGGGAAGAAAGAAAGGAGCAGTATGCACATTTACTCGGGCAAAAGGGAATATGAATGTAAATGCTGAAGCCGTCTTGAATCTTAACACCGCTTCGTTCCTCCGCTTTTTGTAAAATCCCTTTTTCCCGTGAAGCCAAAAAGTGAAGAAGCTCCGCCTTCTCTCCTTCCAGGCAATATTCATCCTTTAAGGCCTGATAAAATCTTATTTCTTCCTGTTCAGTCTGTATTTCTTCATTTTTCAATTCTTCCAAGAGTTTGCCTGCAAGAGAGACCGGGCGAATCCCCGTTAAATCCCCCCAGGGCAGACTTCGCCCGCATTTTTTCTGCAGAATCTTATAAAGATAAGCTTTAACCGTAGATTTGTCTTTTGTGCGATTGCCGATAAAAGAAAGCTTAGCACCTCGTAAATCCAAGGACAGACGGAAAAGAGAAGGGTCGGAAATCCCCTCCTCCGTAAGAATTCGATTTTGCTTCTCCGTATCTTTCCGTTTTAAACTCTTCTTATTTACGGGAACGGCAGACTTTTGCTCTTTCGCACGCTTTAAGGCATTCTTCTCCTCCTGCGTCGTCTCCATAAGCCGCACACCCT
>CAUSIX010000253.1:0-3241 GCA_963531555.1 uncultured Oribacterium sp. | reverse complement strand
TTCCCACAGGTTCAACCAATGATTTTGCCAGTTTTCTGGGGATTCCGAAAGATTTACGGGAAAATATTGAAGGAATGGTCAAAGGGGAAGCGTTTTACTGTGATATTGGGAGGCTGAATCACAATTATTTTAATTATATTGCCGCTTTTGGAGCATTTACCAAGGTGAGCTACGGAACAAAGCAAGAGCTGAAAAACAGTTTAGGTCACATGGCTTATCTTTTGGAGTCTATTCGCACTATGCCGGAGAATTTGAGCAAGACTTATACGTTAAAAATCCGTTCGGATGAATTTTCCGCTGAAGGGGATTATCTCTTTGGCGCTATCTCGAATTCGCGCTCCGTGGGAGGTTTCAGCGGTTTCCCCGGAAACAGTATCGAGGAACGGCTTTCCGTAGATTTACAAGATGGAGAGTTTGAGACTTTGTTGATTCGTGCGCCGAAGACAATAGGAGATTTCAGCGAAATCATGGCTACTCTTCTTGGGGGAAGCATTCCGAAAGATAATCCCTTGGTGCAATTTTTTAAAACAAGAAAGTTGGAGATTTCCTCCGAGGAAGAACTGGGGTGGACTTTGGATGGTGAATTCGGCGGTGCGTACAAAGAGATGCAGCTTGAGATTATAAAGAAGGCTGTGGGAGTTATGCTTCCGGAAAAGAAAAAGGTCTTTTGTTAAGATGAAAAAGAAAGTGGAAATTAAGATGCCGAAAGGGGCGGAGTTCATTATCCGATCTCTGGAAAAGTCCGGCTTTGAAGCGTATATCGTGGGGGGCTGCGTCAGAGATGCCGTACTCGGTAGAGAACCGGAAGATTGGGATATTACGACAAGTGCCAGACCGGAGGAAGTGAAATCCATTTTTCGTACAACTGTGGATACGGGAATTGAGCATGGGACGGTAACGGTTTTACTTCCAAAGGATGAGACGGGAGAAGAGGTTCGAAGCTTTGAACTGACGACCTTCCGTATTGACGGAGAGTATGAGGATAGCAGACATCCGAAGCGGGTAAGCTTTACTTCTTCCCTTACGGAGGATTTGGCAAGGCGGGATTTTACGATTAATGCCATGGCCTATCATATGGATATTGGCCTCATTGATCCTTTTTCCGGTATGATAGATTTGGAAAATAAAACACTTCGTGCAGTGGGAAAAGCGGAGGAGCGATTTAAGGAGGATGCTCTTAGAATGATGAGGGGAATTCGCTTTTCTGCGCAGTTAAACTTCAGCTTGGAAGAGGACTGCTTTATGGGAATGCGGAAGTTGAAGGAAAATCTGGGCAAGGTTTCCAAGGAAAGAATAGCGGTGGAGCTTTGGAAGCTTTTGGCCAGTGAACATCCGGAAAAAGTGGAGATGTTGTTCAGCACAGGGCTTTCTCCTTATATTACAAGGGACTTTCCGAAAATCGGAGAGGCCGGCATACCAATCTTGATTCCGGAGGCGCCCAAGGAAAAAATCCTTCGTTTCGGTTTGTTTCTACGGAATGTACCGATATATGCCGTGAAAATCCTGCGAGAGCTGAAACTGGATAGAATGACCATTGACGGTGCAAGCCGTTTTGCGAAGCTGTTTTCCGAAAACGAAGTGGAGAACCCCTATGCTCTTCGGAAGAGAATCGCTTCGGACGGGATGAAAATGACTCGGGATTTCTATGCAATGCAGGAAGCAATCCTAAAGAAAAAAGAGAATACGGAGTCGGATCGCATTTATCTTGCTGTTCTTCAGGAAAGAGTAGAGTGGCTAAAAGAAATAGAGAAAAGACAAGATTGTGTTTCCTTTTCAGAAATGCAACTTGGAGGGAAAGATTTGATTTCCCTTGGCGTGTCTCCCGGAAAAGCTTTAGGTGAGCTTTTGCACTATGCTTTTGATTATGTTTTACACTATCCTTCTGAAAATGATAAAGAAAAGTTAATTTCCTACCTTAGAAAACAAAAGTTACTGTAAAGGGAAAGTATTACTGCTATTTTTAGAGGAAACGTAGTAAGATGTATAGCAGGGAATAAAAAGCGAAAAATAGAAAGGTGGAGCTTATTATGTTGGACTACAAAAAGGAATACGAACGCTGGAAAAAAACGGATATGCCGGACTTTGATTTGACCAGAGAGTTGCAACTCATGGACGGAAAAGAGGAGGAAATCAAAGAGCACTTTGCCAGAGCCTTGGAGTTCGGTACTGCGGGGATTCGCGGAACTCTCGGAGCAGGAACTAATCGCATGAATATTTTTGTGGTTCGACAGACGACGGAAGGCTTGGCTCGCTATATCCTTGAGGAAGGTCTGGAAAAGAAAGTGGCTATCAGTTATGATTCCCGCTTAAAGGGCTGGACCTTTGCGAAGGAGGTCTCCGGAGTCCTTGCGGCAAACGGGATTTTCGTAAGACTCTATGACGCTTTAATGCCTGTTCCGGCTCTTTCTTTTGCAACGCGATATTACGGATGCAGTGCGGGAATTATGCTCACTGCTTCACACAACCCTGCAATCTATAACGGTTATAAAGTGTATGGCAGTGACGGATGTCAGATGACGGATGAAGCGGCGGACAAGGTCTACGCAAAAATCAAGGAAACGGATGTTCTGACCGGGGCAAAGCGTATGTCTTTTTCCGAGGCGGTTCAACAAGGTTTGATTCAATTTGTAGAGGAAGGATGCAAGGAAGCCTTCTATCAGGCCGTTTTGTCTCAGCAGGTTCATCCGGGACTTTGCAAGGAAGCGGGACTTTCCTTAGTATACACTCCCTTGAATGGCACCGGGCTGGAGCCTGTTACGCATATTTTCAAAGAAATGGGGATAACGGACGTGAGCATTGTGCCGGAGCAGGAATACCCTAACGGATATTTTACTACTTGTCCCTATCCTAATCCCGAGATTTTTGAAGCGATGGAGAAAGGGCTGGATCTTGCCAAAGAAAAGAATGCGGACTTACTCCTTGCCACGGATCCTGATGCGGATCGTGTGGGAATTGCTATGCGTACGGAAGAGGGGGAGTATGAGTTAGTCAGCGGAAATGAAATGGGCGTTCTTCTCCTGGATTATATTGCTGGCGGAAGAAAGCAGGAAGGAACATTGCCTAAAAACCCTGTGGCAGTAAAGTCTATCGTCAGTACACCGCTTGCGGATAAGGTGGCGGCTGATTACGGGGTTGAACTTCGACACACTCTTACCGGCTTTAAGTGGATTGGGGAGCAAATCAAGTTTTTAGAGGAAAAGGGGGAGCAGGATCGATTTATCTTCGGTTTTGAAGAAAGCTA
>CAUSIX010000252.1:0-3242 GCA_963531555.1 uncultured Oribacterium sp. | reverse complement strand
ATGGAGAATAAAATCAACATCGGAAATATTTCCAGTCTTCCGGCTAACATATCAAAAATCATGACCAGTTTTGAAAAATAAGAATACACGGAAAAATTGCTTAGCGGTCCAACTTTTCCCAGTCCAGGTCCGATATTGTTAAAGGTTGCGGAAATGGCTGAAAAGTTAGTCATAAAGTCATATCCGTCAAAACTGATGAGGAATATGGAAATCATGTAAATAAAGCAATAGGCTATCAAATAAGTACTGACGGAACGAACCACCGCGTGATCCAGGCACTTTCCTTCCAGCCGTACCTTTCGGATGGCTTCAGGATGAATAATCAAGTGCATCTCTTTTCCGAGGCTTTTTAAAAGAATTAGAAGCCTCGATACCTTGAGGCCTCCGCCTGTCGATCCTGCACAGGCTCCGCAAATCATCAGAAATAAAATTACCATCTGGGACGGCATAGCCCATTCATTAAAATCCAAGGTGGAAAATCCTGTTGTCGTGATAATACTTCCTACTGTGAAAAAGGCATGATGCAATGCAAAGAGAAAGCCCCTTCCGATACTCTGGAAGATATTCAAAGTGATAAACAAAGTGCTTGCTGCAATAATTATAAAATAGCCTCTGGCCTCTTCCGAATGAAATGCATCCGAAAACTTCTTCCTCTGAATCAGGTAATATACATTAAAGTTTACACCGAAAAGAATCATGAATACGGTAATCAAAAACTGGCTTAGCATGGAATAATCGGTCATTCCGGAGTTTCGAATGGCAAAGCCGCCGGTTCCCGCCGTGCCGAATCCGATGCATAAGGCATCAAACAGAGGCATTCCGGAAAGGAGAAAAATCACAATCATGATAATGGTCAGAATAAAGTAGATTTTATAAAGAGCCTTAGCCGTATCTGCTACTCTGGGCACCATTTTTGATACTTCCGGACCCGGAGATTCCGCTTTCATAATCATCATATTATAGCCGCCTCCCAGAGGAAGGACGGTAAGAACCAGGACAAGTACTCCCATGCCTCCTATCCAGTGAGAAAAGGAACGCCAAAATAAGAGTCCTTTTCCAAGCGCCTCCACATCGGAAAGTACGGAGGATCCGGTTGTGGTAAAGCCGGAAACAATTTCAAATAAAGCGTCTATATAGTGAGGAATTCTTCCGGAAATAAAGAAGGGTAAAGCTCCTACCAGAGAAAGAACAACCCAGCAGGCCGCTACAATCACGAAGCCTTCTCTGGCATAAAACGCAATTTTCTTCGGTTTTTTTGCCGTTAAAATATATCCCAGTAAAATGGATGCTGCTCCAATGAAGAAAAAGCAAAGCGCAATGTCATTTTCTCTGTAAAGTAAGGAACAAATGAGCGGTAAAATCATGCTTATTCCTTCTATTTTCAGTACCCATGCCAGAATATAGACAATCATACTAAAGTTCATAATGGATTACACTCTCCTCTTCTACCTTCTCTTCCAAGATATCTCTTAAGTCGTTATAGCCGGTATTCTTGGTAACCACGATTACGCGATCTCCCACTTTCATCATATCGGAACCATTAGGCGTGATAATTTTATGATTTCGAATGATTCCGCAGATTAATACTCCGTCTTTAAAATTCATGTCGGAAAAGCTTCTATTGATTAAATCCGGGTCATTTAAAACACGGAATTCCATGGCTTCCGCTCTCCCATCCGCGATTTTATAAAGGGTTTCCACGTTGGAACCTTTCGAGTTTTCCAATGCACGAACATAGCGAACAATGCTGTCTGCAATAATTTGCTTAGGATAAATTACGGAACCCAAATTCATTTCACGAATGACATTTTCGAAGCTGATACGGTTTACTTTGGTAACCAGTCGGGTATCGGATAATTTTCCCGCATAAAGGGACAGCATGATGTTTTCTTCATCAAAACCGGTAAGGGAACAAAAAGCATCCGTAGTTTCGATTCCCTCACGCTTTAAGAGTTCCTGGTCTATGCCGTTTCCGTTGATAATGCTGCACTCCGGAAACTCTTCCGCAAGAAACTCGCAGCGTTCCCGATTGGTTTCGATAATTTTCAGTTTTAATTTCAAATGTGTTTCTTTGCAATATTTTGCAATATAGTAGCTGACTCTTCCGCCGCCTACAATCATGCAATCCCGCACAGGCGTATATTCGAGTCCGAGTTTTAAGAAAAAGTCTGTAATATCTTTCGGAGAAGCGATAAAACTGATCTCATCTCCTGCCATAAAGCAGTCGGAACCCTTTGGGATGAGAACATCCTCTCCTCTTTCAATACAGCATACCAAGACATCCAGACCGATTTCATTTTTGAGAGAATAAAAAGGAATGCCCACCAGTTTACTGTTTTCCGGTACTTTTGCCCGAATCAAATCGAGCCTTCCTCTGGAAAAGCTGTCTATTTTTATAGCGGAAGGAAAACGAAGCAGTCTTTCTATTTCTCTTGCGGCTGCCATTTCCGGGTTGATAACCATAGCGAGGTTTAATTCATCCCTAAGATACTTAATTTCCGTCGTATATTGCGGATCACGGATTCTTGCGATAGTACTGCAGTGTCCTTCCTTTTTGGCAAAGAGGCAGCAAAGCATATTGACTTCATCTTGATTTGTTGCGGCAATTAGAACATCCGCATCACTAATGCCTGCTTCTCGAAGAGTTTGGGGCATTGCGCCGTTACCGTGAATTCCCATGACGTCCAGAAAGTCCACAGCATGTCGTAATTCTTTTTCATCATTATCAATGATAGTGATGTTATGCCCTTCTTTGTTTAATTGGTCGGCTAAATTCAGACCAACTTTACCACATCCGACTACAATAATATTCATTTCGTCTTCCTTTTTCTATACTATTGTCTTTTCATGAGACCGGTATTTGTTTTTCTAATAAAGCATGAAATCAGTTCTTTTTTCAATAAAGCACGATACAAGTTCGGCTTTTCCAAGAAAAAAAAGACCCGATAAAGCACGATATAAGTTTGTTTCTTTATTCCGAAGACATTTCATTTAATAGTAAAATATCTTCGTTTAAAGCCTCTAAAAAGTGCACCAGAAGGTCCTTTTTGCGATAAATTCTATGGGAGCATTCGAGCTCATCATAGCGAAAACTCTTTTTACCGCCCTCTTCCATTCTCTTTGTGAAGCGTTGAAGCTCTCGAAGGGGCACATAATAGATTTCATTTCTCTCGGTAAAGGAAAGAATGATGAAGCTGATTCCGCCCTGCTTCATAAAGTCCTGCATAAAAGCCATTTGGTGT
>CAUSIX010000251.1:0-3247 GCA_963531555.1 uncultured Oribacterium sp. | reverse complement strand
AAAAAACATTTCTTAAAAAATAATAGAAAATCATCATCGATTTAGTCTATTTGTCGAAATATATGCTATATATTAGAGACGGTTTCTCTCTTGATAGTAGAAACTTGTGTGAAAAAATCGAGAAGAAGCGAAAGCGGAACTCAAAAAATGCGACAAGAAGCCCCGGATTCCTGAAAACTCAGAGTTCCGGGGCTTTTTGTCTTCTTATTCCAAGGATCTTTAAAGAGCCCTTTTCCCAAAGTCCTTACTCTTTTCTGAATATCTCTTACGGTTGTTTCCAGACTATTGCCATTTTACTTTTTCGCCGATACTCTAAGAGAATAAGAAGGGGAGGAGCGGGTAAAAATGTTTTTGGAAAGACGGGATAAAATGTACGCTTTGCAGGATATTCATAAAAAAAGTTTTCATAAAAAAAGAAAAATAGCTTTTGCCGCTGTATTTTTGACGGGTTTATCTATGGCGTTTTCTGTCGAAAGCTTTGCGGACGGACCGGGAGATGCTCTCGGGAAAGCGGGTAATGTGACAATCTCGGAAGACGTAGGGGCTACAGTGTCTGATGACTATGCCGGCTGGTATGGATATACTAATCAGGACGGTTCGGATTTTCTCTATCTTGAAAAGGGGACGGAAGTCTCCAAGTTTCAAAATGAGAGTGGACAGATAGATTGGGATATGGCAAAGAGGGACGGTCTGGATTTTGTTATGGTGCGTCTTGCCTACGGAACAAAGGAAGATGCCTATTTTGACGCCAATGTAAAGGGCGCGCAGAAGGCGGGCATTAAGGTAGGGGTCTATCTTTGCTCTACAGCGAAGAACATGACGGATGCCATGGCCGAGGCGGATTTGACCTTAAAAAAATTGAATCCCTATAAGCTGGATTATCCGGTTGCCTATGATTTGGAAGTGGCATCTATGCTATCCGAAGGGCTCGGCAAAGAAGATTTGACCGCTATGGTAAATGCCTACTGTAAAAAAATGCAGGATGCCGGTTTTATTCCTATGGTCTATGCAAACCGTACCTGGCTGACAAAGCATATGAACCTTTCCGATATCCCTTATGATGTCTGGTTTGCCGCTTATCCGGAAAATAGGGTTTATGTTCCGGTAGATGGAAGTAAAACGACAATCTGGCAATCCTGTGAGAAAGGTGTGGTAAAGGGAATCAAGGGTTTCGTTACCACGGAATTTTCCTGGAAAGTTTATGGGGGAGGCAATCCTTCTAAAAAAAATGCGGGAAAGAGAAACATGGAAAGCAATAACACTTCTTCCACATCTTCCGGGGGTTCCTCGAAAAATGCTACTTCGGGAAAGCCTGTTCAGAAAAACGAAACTTCTTCCGCTTCAGACGGTACCGTTGTTTCCGGAGTAGGACCGGGGAAGACTACGCCTACTGTTGAAAACGGATGGGTGCAGAGCCTGCCCGGACAGTGGAAATTCATGGAAAACGGCAATGCTGTTACAGGCTGGAAGCTTGTAAAAAATCTTTGGTATTACATGGATGGGCAGGGAATCATGCAAACCGGATGGCTTTTTAATACTAATCGCTGGTATTATTTGAAAGATTCCGGCGCTATGGCGGTGAACTGGCAGTATGTGAATGGAAAATGGTATTGGCTGAATCAAGACGGTGCAATGCGGACAGGATGGAAACTCATTAATAATGTATGGTATTATATGGAGGACTCCGGTGCAATGCTCGAAAATACAACGAGAAATATAAATGGAGTGGACTATCGTTTTGATGCAAACGGTGCATGGACGCCGTAAGGAATTATCATTACGATGAATTTGTGGAGGTGTTTTATACTTTATGTGTAAACTCTTGAATAAAAAAGGAGCAAGCTGATGAAGAAGAGAATCTTACTTTTAACTGCAATTTTAAGCGGAATGTTTGCTCTTCCCGTTTTTGCGGAGCAACTTGTGGGAAGAGTGCAAATCGATATCAGTCCCGATGAAGACTTGGAGCTGGAGTCCGGTGCGACCTATCTAAAGCCTGACGCTCGTGCCATGGACAGCGGATATGAGATAAGTAATTTTTCTGTAGACGGAAAATATAATACACCGAAAAAACCGTATACGTATACGATTACGGTAAAAGCGGAGGAAGGACAGTTCTTTGACAGCTCTACTGTAGTAGAGGTACGCGGAGCTTATGAGATGGCTGTGAGCGAGAAGTCAAAGAGTACAATCAAATTGAAGGCCAATGCCTATCCTTTCCATGTCTTAAAGGAGCCGACAAACTTTACGAATTCCGGAGAAAGCAGTTATAGCTGGGATAAGGTTAACTATGCCACAGGATATGATGTTCTGGTTTTTTATAACACGGCAAACGGGGACGAGAAAATAGCGAAAAAGCACAGCAATTCTCCGCGGTTTAATTATTCCGCTTATAATCGTGGAGGAAAGGAGTTTGACCATATCGCGGTTCGTGCTGTTTATGATAAAAAAGATGAAATGGCGCAGTATTTTTCGGATTCCCTTTATGTGGACAGCAGCGGCAGTACGGAAGACCCGGATGGAGACAGTGGGGCGTATTTCTTCCCTCTAATTACGATGAAAGCAGAGGGGGTTTCCAGGGGAAGTTTCCAGGAGTATAGTGCAAAAAAGAAAAGAAAGTCAAAGAAAGACCGGGAAGATCCGAATAAGAAGAGGGCATCTACAAAGTATAACGGACAACAAAATCAGCAAAATCAGGATGACTCCCAAGGCAATGGTCCCGGAAATGCGGCAGGAGGCTGGAGACAGAACGGCGAGGACTGGTACTACGAGGAAAAGGGAAAACTCGCGAAGGGCTGGATGCAGATTAAGGATCATTGGTTCTATTTTAATGAAGAAGGAAAGATGTTTAAGGGCTGGTTGAAACTCGGGGATAGCTGGTATTATATGAACGGTGACGGAGTGATGCTTAGTGCTTGGCAGGAAATAGGCGGGAAATGGTACTATTTTGATACGGACGGTGCCGCTATGGGAAAGATGGCGAACGGATGGAGACTTCTGGACGGGCAGTGGTACTATTTGGATATTCAAAACGGCGATATGAAGACAGGTTGGGAAAATATAGGAGAGAAGTGGTATTTCTTTAATGTCAATGATCCCGGATTCCCACTGGGTGCAATGGAAAAGAATACCGTGAAAGATGGTTATATTATTAATGCGGACGGAGTCAGAGACTAAGGAGTAAGGATGAAGAAAATTAATGTGGCGCTTGTTTTAACTATGAGCTTGTTATTTACAGCGCCGGTATTTG
>CAUSIX010000250.1:0-3271 GCA_963531555.1 uncultured Oribacterium sp. | reverse complement strand
TGCAGGGACGCTCTCTTATTTTGGATTGTCTTTGCAGTGATACAAAAGGCACAGTGTACAATATAGAGGTTCAAAACGATTCGCATGGAGCAAGTCCAAAGCGTGCCCGCTATCATTCCGCTCTCATTGATATGCATATTTTAAAAAAAGGAAAAAGTTTTGAAACTTTGCCCGAAAGCTATGTTATATTTATCTGTGCAAAGGACGTTTTAAAAGAGAACAAACAGATTTACCATATTTCCAGAACGATTCAAGAATCAGGCAGTAAGTTTCCAGACCAATCGGAAATCATTTATCTGAATGCAAGTAAAAGCAGTGATAATGAACTGGGTATGCTGATAAAGGACTTCTATACTAAAGATCCGAAGAAGATGCATTCCAAGGTTCTTGCAAAAAGAGTCGCTGATCTAAAAGAAAACAAAAATATAGAGAAGGGAGAGCATGACGCCATGACAACGTATTACGACCGGTTAAAAAAACAATGGGAGAAAGAGGGAATTGCGAAAGGAATCATTGAGGGAAAAGCAAAGGGGAGCGCGGAGAGTGAAAGCAAGATGGCTAAGCTGATGGGATTTCTCGTAAGGGAAGGAAGAATTGCGGACATCGAAAAAGCCTCTGAGAGCCCTGATTACAGAAAGGCTCTGCTCCAAGAGTTTCAATTGTCGTAGGATTTTTCTTGCAACCAACGATGAACGGAGACAAATTCAATCCTAAAGTCTTCACTTAAATAGGGGCTTTGGAAGAGCCAATGCTAATATTTTTAGCCGCCTCTTTTAACTTTATTTTTTTATTGTCCTTATTTTATCTATTTCATCTATTTCCGTTTTTTCATTTTATTTTTTACTGTTCTACCTATTGCCATTTTTATTCTATTTCTGTACTCATGCTATTGTTCCCCAGCAGATAATGAAGTATAGGGCTTTGCATAAAGGACAGTATTATGACATAATTAAAACTTAGAAAGGCGGTGGATTATGGCTAAGATTGATTTTGCGATAAACAGCGAAGGACAAAGAGTAAGCATTCATTCGGAGAAACTGAACCGACACGGATTTATTGCCGGAGCAACGGGCACGGGAAAAACGGTAAGTCTTAAGGTTTTGGCAGAACGGTTTTCCGCGCTTTCCATTCCGGTATTTCTTTCGGATTTCAAGGGAGACCTTTCCGGCCTTTTTAAGGCGGGGGAAGCAACGGAGAAGATAGAAGAGAGAAGAAAGAAGTGCGGGCTTTCCGAAAGTGAATTTTCCTACAGAGCCTTTCCGGTGGAGTTCTTCTCCTTTACAAAGGAGGGGGGCATTCCTCTTAGAACCACCGTGTCGGAGATGGGGCCTTTACTCTTGAGTCGTATTCTGAATCTTTCCGATGTGCAGAGCGATATTCTTCGTATCATTTTCCGCATTGCAGACGAAGAGGGTCTGCTTTTACTGGATTTAAAGGATCTTCGTTCCATGCTGCAATATGTCAGTGAAAACAGTAAAGAATATGAAAAGTCCTACGGGAAGCTTTCCACACAAAGCTTAAATGCTATTCTGCGTTCCGTTGTCGCTCTGGAAGACAGGGGAGGAGAGGAATTTTTCGGAGAGCCTGCGATTAATGTCAAGGACTTCTTCCGTTTGACAACGAACAGTGAGGGCGTGATTTCCATTTTGGATGCGAAGTCAGTGGCTTCCGACCCGAAGATTTACTCTACCTTCCTCTTGTATCTTCTGTCCGAGCTTTATGAGAATTTGCCGGAGGTGGGAGACCTGGAAAAGCCCCGTATGGTTTTCTTCTTTGATGAGGCGCATCTCCTTTTTCAGGATTCATCGAAGGCTCTTTTAGAGAAAATAACGCAGGTGACGAGGTTAATCCGTAGTAAGGGTATCGGCATTTATTATGTAAGCCAAAACCCTGCGGATATTCCGGAGGAGATTCTTTCGCAACTTGGCAATAAGATTCAGCATGGGTTGCAGGCCTATACCCCGGGAGAGAGGAAGAAGCTGAAGGCGGTTGCGGACAGCTTTAGAGAGAATCCTGCCTTTAATACTCTGGAGGTTTTGGAAAATCTCGGTACAGGTGAGGCTTTGGTGTCCTGCCTCGACCCGGACGGAAAGCCGACTATGGTGGAGAAGGTAATGATTTTCCCGCCGCAGACCTTCCTCGGAGAACTGAGCCCGGAAGAAAAGGAAAAAGCAAAGCTCGGATCAGACTTGGCTCTTAAGTATGATGAGATGATTGACAGGGATTCTGCTTACGAGATGCTCACGAGAAAGGGGCTTTCCGAGGAAGCCGAAAAGGAGAAGGCCGTTTCAGAGAAGGAAGAGGAGAGGAATAAGGCGCAGACTTCCAAGCTACAAAATCGTGTAGTGAAGTCGGTCAGCCGATCCGTTTCCGGCTCTATCGGAAGAGAGGTCGGGGCAAGCATCGGAAAGTCCGTCTTCGGAAAGGGTATGGGGCGTCGCTTAGGCGGTAATATTGGTGCCGCTTTAGGAAGAGGCATTCTGGAAACCTTATTCGGAAGATAAAATGTGGATGGAGCCGAAGTTATACCGTTGTAGTCATTTCTTCCGTCCCCGGGTTAAACAGGATTACCACGGCAAGAATCACCAGCACGACAATATCTAGCCATACCAAAGGAGAACTGAAGAAGAGCTGCAGTACTTTTTTTCCTTCCGCTCCGGGACGCAGAGAGGCAAGCTTCTCTCTGTTTTTTACAAGACTGACAAGGGTATAGATTCCTCCTCCTAAGAGTAAAAATCCATAGATATAGCTTACTAAAGGAACCGTAGTGCTCAGGTTATTCACCAGAATAGCCAGAGCATTATTCGTTAAGTGGAGCAAAATAGAATAACGAAGTCCGTATTTGTCTCGGATGGCAAAGAGAACAAAGCCCATCATAAAGGCGGGAATAAATTGCAGAAAGTTACTGTGAATTAAGGCAAAGAAGAGGGAACAGGCAAAGGCGGTAAAAAAACTGCCGAATGCTTTAAAACGCTTATAAAATACCCCGCGAAAAACCAGTTCCTCTACAATCGGTGCAATAAGAATGGTGTAAACAAGCATGGGAACATCGTCCAGTGCACCGCCCTTTGCCGCCATTTCCGAATAGCTTAAGTCGAGTCCCATTTTCTGAAAAAGAAGGACCAGAGGGATGGTCAGCAAAGAAGAAATCCATTGTACCCCGCAAAAAATCAGAAAAAAGTGTAAAAAGACGGGGGGAGAAAAGCGGGAAGAAGGCTCTTCTGTTTCATCCAACGAAACAAGATTATTGTTTCGAAAAAGAAAATAGAGA
>CAUSIX010000249.1:0-3293 GCA_963531555.1 uncultured Oribacterium sp. | reverse complement strand
AGTAGCTGATTACCAAGAACAGGTAAAGAAAAGCTACAACTTAATAATACGAGGAAGTTTTCGTCAAGAAAGCCTGCTCTAAAAGATTTTTTTCACAGCCTACCCTTTGACCTGGTACAAGTAAAAAGAAATCCGGAAAAAGAGAAATATCCAGAAATAAGGGATGAGAAAGACTTCCCCATATTGGTGACGGCGATAGAAAGCGATATAGACATATTTTTGACAGGAGATAAAGACTTTCTGGCATTAAAGGATATTAAAAAACCTAAAATGATGACCATGACGGAGTATTTGGAAAAAACACAAATCTAAGTACGTCTTATGCCCCAAAACATTCGTGTTTTTTTAACACACTTTTCACAAAGAATTAGCACTCATTACTTGACAGTGCTAACAATATGTTTATAATAGACTTATCTTAGAGAAAAAGTGAGGTAGTGAGTATGAATATAAATCGTTTTACACAAAAGTCGGTAGAAAGTATCAATAACAGCCAGAAGATTGCGATGGATCACGGGAATCAGGCACTGGAGCAGGTACATTTGCTCTTAAGTCTTCTTCAAGTAGAGGATAGCCTGATTGCGAAGCTTTTACAGAAAATGGGCATTTCACCGGATAGCTTCGAAAGAGCGGTGGAAGAGAAAATCAATGCGCTTCCCAAGGTTTCCGGAGGCCAGCAGTATTTTTCGCAGGATGCGAATAAGGTTGTCATGAATGCGGAGGACCATGCGAAAGCCATGGGAGACGAGTATGTGTCCGTGGAGCATATTTTCCTAGCTCTTCTAAAGGACGGAGATAAGACGATTCGGGAGCTGTTCAAAGAGTTCGGTATCACAAAGGAGAAGTTCCTTTCTGCGCTCTCTTCCGTTAGGGGAAATCAGAAGGTTATGACGGACAATCCGGAGGGCACTTATGATGCCTTAAACAAATACGGCTATGAAATGGTCGAGAGAGCGAGTCAGCAGAAGTTCGACCCGATTATCGGAAGAGATGAAGAAATCCGAAACATTATCCGAATCCTCTCCCGAAAGCAGAAAAATAATCCCTGCTTAATCGGAGAACCCGGTGTCGGAAAGACGGCTGCCGTGGAAGGGCTCGCACAGCGAATTGCGAAGGGCGATGTACCTGAATCTTTGAAGAATAAGAAAATCTTTGCGCTCGATATGGGCTCTCTCATTGCCGGTGCAAAGTATAGAGGAGAGTTTGAAGAAAGACTGAAGGCGGTTCTGGATGATGTCACAAAGTCCGAGGGCGAGATTATCCTCTTCATCGATGAAATTCACAATATCGTCGGCGCGGGAAAAACCGAGGGTTCCATGGACGCCGGAAACCTGTTGAAGCCGCTTCTTGCCAGAGGCGAGCTGCACTGTATCGGTGCAACAACCCTCGATGAATATAGAAAATACATTGAAAAGGACGCCGCTCTTGAACGTCGTTTCCAGCCGGTTATGGTGGACGAGCCGACGGTGGAAGATACCATTTCCATCTTAAGAGGAATCAAGGAGCGCTATGAAGTCTTCCACGGCGTAAAGATTACGGATACCGCACTCGTTGCAGCGGCGACCCTTTCCGACCGTTACATCTCCGACCGTTTCCTTCCGGATAAGGCAATAGACCTTGTGGACGAGGCTTGCGCCATGATTAAGACGGAAATGGATTCCATGCCGGAAGAAATGGACGAGCAGCAGAGAAAGATTATGCAGCTGCAGATTGAAGAGCTTGCGCTGAAAAAAGAGGACGACCAGCTTTCGAAAGAAAGACTTGCAGCCTTGCAAAAGGAGCTTTCCGAGCTTCGGGATAAGTTCAATGTCCAGAAAGCGCAGTGGGAAAATGAGAAAAATGCCGTTTCCAAGCTGCAGACTTTAAGAGAAAAGAAGAACGATTTGCAGGCGGAAATCAATATTGCAATGCAAAAGGGAGAGTATGAGAAGGCTTCCAAGCTGCAGTATCAGGATTTGCCGCAGGTCGAAAAGGAATTGGAAGAGGCGGAAGCACTGGCGCAAAAGGAAGAAAACAGTACGCTTGTGCATGATAAGGTCACGGAGGAAGAAATTGCGAGAATCATCAGCCGTTGGACGGGTATTCCCGTTACGAAGCTGAATGAATCCGAGCGTTCGAAGGTATTGCACCTTGACGCCGAAATCCACAAGAGACTCATCGGACAGGAAGAAGCGGTAGAGAAGGTTTGCGAAGCCATTCTTCGTTCGAAGGCGGGTATAAAGGATCCTACGAAGCCGATCGGCTCCTTCCTCTTCTTAGGGCCTACCGGTGTAGGAAAGACCGAGCTTGCGAAGTCCCTTGCGCAGAACCTTTTCGATGATGAGAATGCCATGGTCAGAATCGATATGTCGGAGTACATGGAGAAATATTCCGTATCCCGTTTAATCGGTGCGGCTCCCGGCTATGTAGGCTACGAAGAGGGCGGACAGCTTACGGAAGCGGTAAGAAGAAAACCCTATGCCGTAGTGCTCTTTGATGAAATCGAGAAAGCCCACCCCGATGTCTTCAATATCCTGCTTCAAGTTTTGGACGACGGGCGAATCACGGATTCCCAGGGCAGAACCGTAGACTTTAAGAATACCATTATTATCCTGACCTCGAATATCGGGGCACAGAGTCTTTTGGACGGTATCAAAGAAGACGGAACGATTCCGGAAGAGGTACGGAAAGAGGTGATGGATGCCTTGCATGCCCACTTCAGACCGGAGTTCCTGAACCGTCTGGACGAGATTATCCTCTTTAAGCCGCTTGTGCAGAAGGATATGGAGCGGATTGCGGAGCTTGTATTAAAGGACATCAATAAGCGTTTGCAGGATAAGAGACTGCACATCGAGATTGCGAAGGATGCCTTGGACTTCATTTTGGAAAATGCCTATGAGCCGGGCTTTGGAGCAAGACCTTTGAAGCGTTATATGCAAAAACACGTGGAAACCCTTGCCGCAAAGTGCATCTTGGAAGACAAGGTAAAAGAAGGCGATAAGATAGAGATAGTACTGGAAAACGGGGAATTGAAGGCGGAAGTCAGAGCCTGATACGAAGAGGAAACACGGAACCTGATATGAAGAGAAAACTAAGACATCTATACCCGGAGTGAAAAGCTCCGGGTATTTTTGTGTTTTTCCTATCTTAACTCCCCGGTGTTTTATATCTTTCTTTGACCTCGGTACTTCGGAATGGTATAATTTCTCCAAATGTCTTTTAAGAAAGTTCAAGAAGGAGTGCATAGAGCAAAGAGGGAGGCAAATGGAAAACGAAGAACTGATTTCCGTGAAAAAGGTAAGCAAGGTCTACCG
>CAUSIX010000248.1:0-3295 GCA_963531555.1 uncultured Oribacterium sp. | reverse complement strand
GAAAACGCTTGTCCTCTACAAGAAACTTTATCTTAGTAACAATTTCTTTATATCGCTGAATTTCATCAAAGAAAATGATTGTTTTTCCGGGAATTATCTTCTTACTACTGTACAAAGACAGCTTTAAAATAAGATCATCAATACTATTCGCTTCCCGCAAAATATCCACTATTTCCGATTGTCTAATAAGGTTAAACTCAACATAATCACAGCCTGACTGCTCTAGACACGCTCGAATAATATAGGTCTTTCCTGCTTGGCGGACACCGTAAATCAGTAAGGCTTTTTCACCCCTTTTAATCCAATTCAAAAGCTCTTTTTCAATTTTTCGTTTCAGCATCTTTTCTCCAAAATCCGGCATAACATCGCCATAAGTCATTTCTCCCCAATCTTCCAATGACATTTTTCTAAGGTATTACGACTTATATTTTGACACTTTTCCAAGGTGTTTTCAAGCCGATTTTGACACTTTTCCAAGATTTCATAGTAAATCACGATATGGAATTTAGTCCTTGAGCCCTTCCACAAGTTTCTTTAGGCTTCCTTCCTCAAAGGGACTCATAAGTCCTGCCTTCTTCTCCAGTTCGGTAAAGAAAAGGGAGGCGGAAAGATGAGAAAACTCCATATAGCTCTTCCAGGCTTCTTTGAAATCCCGCTTCATGAAAGCCTTGTACTGCAAAGCATTTACCGCAGCAAGACAGTAATCAATGTAGTAATAGGGGTTTTCATAGATATGGCTCTGCTTCTGCCAAAGTCTTCCCTCATTTAAGAAAGGATTGTCCTTATAATCAAGGTGTGGTCTGTACTCCTTCTCGAGCTTCTTCCAAAGCTCGTTTCGCTCTTCCGGAGTCATTTCCGGGTTCTTGTAAACGATATTTTGGAATTCATCGACCATGGTACCGTAGGGAATAAACATCAGCGTATCTTCAAAATGCATTTCCCTATAGTCATCCGCCCTCTCCCCAAAGAACAGCTCCATCCAGGGCTCCGTGAAAAATTCCATGGACATGGAATGGGTTTCCGCCGTTTCAGAAGTTAAGTCATTATGCTCCCTAATCGGAAGATGCGCAGTCAAATAGCCCTGAAAGGCATGCCCGCACTCATGGGTAATCACATCGATATCTCCTGCAGTTCCGTTAAAGTTTGCAAAAACAAGAGGCATCTTGTAGTTCGGAAGCATATCCATATAGCCGCCGGTACTCTTATTTTTCCTTCCCAAGACATCAAAAAGCTCCATTTCCCGCATTTTTCGCATGAAAGTAGAGGTCTCGGGGGAAAGCTCATCGTACATCTTCTCTCCGGCTGCCATGATTTCTTCCGGGGTTCCGGTCGGAGCAGGGTTTCCCTCCGGGAAGAAAACATCTTCATCATAATAGTAGAGATGGTCGAGTCCCAGCCTCTTTCTTCTCTTTTCATGCAGCTTTTCCACGAAGGGAACAAGGTCACGCTTCACCTGATTTCGAAAGCTTTCAATCTCCTTCTCGCCGTAACAGTTACGATTCATTCTGGCATAGCCGATTTCCGTAAAGTCAGAATAGCCAAGCAGGCGTCCTTGCTCAGTTCGGTTCTTTACCAACTCATCATAGAGGGAATTCAGTTCCTCCCTATGCTCCTCAAAAAAAGCACTGTACTTCTCCCAAGCTCTTTCCCGGACAGAACGGTCCACGCTTGTTAGATAGGGGCGCATAAGAGAAAGGTTTAATTCCTCTCCCTCCCATTCAATCGTTGCCGTTCCAAGAAGCTTTCCATAGGCGGTCGTAAGCTCATTTTCCTTCTGCATAAGGGGAATGAGCTTCTCGTCCATCCCCTTTATCGCAAGTTCAATATTCTTAAAGGCCACATGCCCGATTTTCTCTTCCATCTCTTTTTTGAAAGGAGAATGATAGAGCTTCTTCTGGTATTCCACCATAGCATTCCAAAAGCCCGGCATCTTTTCGTCATAGTAGTCCTTCTCCTTTTCATAGAACTCATCGGTCATATCGATATTGTTCCGAAAATTCGCAAGCACCATCGCCGTCATCACATCGTCCTGCATCTTGTAATACTTGTTATGAATGGAAAAGACCTCCTCTACGGACTTTGCCTTGTCCAAGGCCTTCGTTAAATCCGAAAGCTCCTTTTCCATTTTTGTAAAATCCACCCTCTCATAAGGGAATTCACTCAGCTTCATAATTCATTTTCCTTTCCTTCTATATCCACTCATCTTTTGTACTAGGCGTCATTTTTGGAAAGAAGATATACACAATACTGGTTCATGCTAATTCCTTCCCTCTCTGAATGCACCGCTAAGGATCGATGCAAGCTCCGGGGAATCCTCAATTTAAACTGTCCCGAATAGTCTTCCAGACTATCCGGCTCATGAATCTTCACACCTTCTTCCAAAGCTGCTGCAAGCCATTCTTTTTTTGCATCCATCGCATTCGCTACTGCACTTTCTACAGTCTCACCACAGCTAATACACCCGGGTAAATCCGGAAAGGAAACTACGAATCCGCCTTCATCCTTATCTTCTACAATTTCCATACGATAAGACATTGCCAAATAATCATTCAACGTCTTCATCATTTTTCGCCTCACTTTCTACAATCTGCCGCACCATTTCTACATATACCTTCTTAATCGGTTCGTGCTTTGGTATCGTAATTGGCATACATCCCTGTTTTCTGAATGTATAATGACTGCTTCCGCTGTATCCTCTTACACAATATCCTTCAAAATCTCCAAAGGAAACGGCTCTCCCACCTTCTCTACGGAAAGGTCTCTTAGCGTAAAGTTTGACTTCCTAAGGGTCAGTGCCGGGTTATAGTAGGGATCTCCCTTTCGCAAAATTTCCGGCCAATGCTTTGCCAGGCAGACAATCTCTCCATTGAAACGCTTTACCTTCTCCGGATTATCCTCCAGTCCTCTGGACTTGGACTCGTAATGGGTGAAAAGGGCATAAGGGGTATACACCACCCGCTTCCCAAGGGCACGAATCTTCAAGCAAAAATCCACATCATTAAAGGCCACCGCAAGCTCTTCCCGAAAACCGCCCACCTTGTCAAAGAGGGATTTCTTGGTCATTAAAACGGCGGCAGTGACAGCAGAATAGTTTTGAATGCAGGCCGCCCTATGCATATAGCTGTTTTCCGTTTCGTGAGTACCGATAAAGGTGGCTCCGGCAATGCCGCCAAAGCCCATCACCACACCGGCGTGCTGAATCATTTTATCCGGATACAGGAGCCTTGCGCCGCAGATTCCAACTTCCTCCTGCTGCACAAACTGAAGCATTTCCTCCACAGAATCCGCCTTTAAG
>CAUSIX010000247.1:0-3304 GCA_963531555.1 uncultured Oribacterium sp. | reverse complement strand
GCATGAGAGACGGGGAAATTAACTTATTTTCCTTTTTTAAAATACCGAGGGCAAACTTTTGTAAAAAAACACTGTCCTGCTCCACACAGGGAAGGACCAATCCCCTTTTTTTCACGACCTTATAAAATGCGGAGCGCTTATCGATTTTATCTTCCAAAAAAAGCATAACCGTGGACTCGGGACTCTTCTCCAGATACTGCACAAAACTCTCCTCCATTTTCTTTCTTCCGGATAGTCTTTCATCAAAAACCAGCAGTCGATAAGAAGCAAAAAAAGGCAGTGTCTCGGAGATTTCTTTCAAAGCTCTATTATCGGAGCTATCCTCTACCATCGTAATATTTATTCCTTCATTTTCGGAAAATGCCTTAATAAACATCTTTTTATAGTAGGAATGCAAATATTGCTCTTCTCCGTAGAGAAGGTAGAGCGGACGAAACTCTCCCTTTTTCACTTCCTCTGTAAGGAGCTTTTGTGCCTTGGAAAACGCTTCTCTTTCTTCCTGTTTAGCCGCCATTACTCCTCCTTGCCGAAAAAATCACTCTGTGCTAAAGTGTGGGAAAAACGAAAAGGATTTCCCAATGGACCAATATAAAAAACTGCTGCATTCTCTCGATTTACGGGAGAAAAAACCACTTGCATTATATATACACATTCCTTTTTGCGCAAGGAAATGCGCCTACTGCGATTTCCTCTCCTTCCCTTCCGACGAGGAAAAAATGCGTGCGTATATGGAACAACTCAGAAAAGAGCTGCTTTTTCGCTCGGTAAAGCCCTCGGGTATAGAGTCGGAAAGTCAGCCTCTCCTTGAATCCCCCTATGAAATTATCTCCGTTTTTTTTGGTGGAGGAACACCGAGCTTCGTTCCCTTTTCGGAAATAGTAAAGACCATGGAGCTTATTCAAGCGCATTTTCCCGTAGCAAAGGAAGCGGAGATTACAATCGAATGTAATCCCTCCTCTACCATGAAGCTTGCTCTTCTTGCCTACAAGCGGGCAGGTTTCAATCGTATTTCCTTCGGTCTCCAATCCGCAAATGATGAAGAGCTTAAGTTTTTAGGCAGAACGCACCGCTATTTTGACTTTTTAAAGGCCTATGAGGATGCAAGACTTTCCGGTTTTACTAATATCAATGTGGATTTAATGAATGGGATCCCCTTGCAAAGCGCAAAGTCATTTCAGCGAAGCTTAAAAAGCATCAGCATGCTCCGTCCGGAGCATCTCTCCATTTATAACTTAATCGTAGAAAACGGAACCCGCTTTTTTCGCATGCATAAGGAAGGTGTCCTCCCTCTTCCCACAGAAGAAGCACTTTTGGAAATGGACCGCCTGAGTCTTCTGTGGACTCGGAAAATGGGAATGGAGCGCTATGAAATCAGTAATTTTGCAAAGGAGGGCTTTGCATCGATTCATAATTATAATTATTGGTCCGATGTTCCTTACCTTGGATTCGGACTCGGGGCGTCCTCCTATTTTCAAAAGACTCGTTGGAAAAATGTAAACTCCTTAGTGAAATATATGGAAATTCCTTTTGCAGAAGAAGATAAAATCTTCAAAGTCGAAGTTCCCTCTTCTGAAAATGCGCAGAGCGCTTCGAAATTCCTCTGTACAGAAAGTCAGAGTATAGAAAATCTCCTTACTGAAGAGAAACACAGCCTAAGTAAGGAAGAACAAATGGAAGAATTTTTCTTTTTGGGACTTCGGCGCACCGAAGGGGTCAGTGAAACGGACTTTGTCGCACGCTTTTCCGTTGACATTCACAAACTTTACGGAGAAATCCTGTCTCGGCTTGTCGAAGAAGGATACTTGATTCATAAGAATGCAAGGTATTACTTCACCCCGGAGGGCTTGGATCTTTCGAATCAGCTTTTGGTCCGGTTTTTATAGAGGAAAAGATGGGTTAAAAATATATGTACTGATTATTTGCGTTTTGTAGAGATGGAAATAAGGAGCAATCCAAGCCCATGCTCAGTCAGGCGAAGTTAGCGAGAGCGTGCCCTATTTCCATATCCGCAAAATGCATAAAGACTTATCTTATACTATCTTTCTAATCCATCCTTCCGGCGCCGGAATCTCTCCATTCTGAATGCCGGAGAGCGTTTCATACAGCTTCGCCGTAATCTTTCCCGGTTTCTCCATTCCGCTCGGGAAAAGAATTTCCCTGTCATGGTCTGCAATCTTTCCCACCGGAGAAATTACCGCTGCCGTACCGCACAAACCGCATTCCACGAAATTCGGAACTTCATCGAAACGAACCGGTCTTTCTATAACCGGAATGTGCAGGATTTCTTCCGCAACATAAATTAATGATTTTCTGGTAATGGAAGGTAGAATTGAATCCGACTTCGGTACAACGAGTCTGCCTTCCCGATCCACAAAGAGAATATTCGCACCGCCGGTTTCTTCGACGAATTCCCGCTTAGCCGCATCGAGATAAATGTTTTCCGCAAAACCTTTTTTCTTCGCAATCTCATGGGAATGTAAACTCATCGCATAGTTTAAGCCCGCCTTTATTGCACCGGTTCCATGCGGTGCGGCACGATCAAAATCGGAAACCATAAGTGCTATCGGCGTTGCGCCTCCCTTAAAATAGGGTCCTACCGGAGTGGTGAAAATACGGAACTGGTATTCTTCCGCAGGCTGCACCCCGATGACAATTCCCGAGGCAAAAAGGTAGGGACGAATATACAAACTGGCTCCCGTTCCGTGAGGCGGCACGGAAGACGCATTTGCCCGGACCACTTCATCAAGAGCGGATAAAAAACGCTCTACCGGAAAACTCGGCATCTCAAGAAATGCCGCAGACCGATACATCCTCTCGGCATTTAAGTCCGGACGAAAGCAGACAATCGAACCGTCCTTCCAACGGTACGCCTTCAATCCTTCGAAAACCTGCTGACAGTACTGTAAAATGCCTGCGGACTCGTTTAATACAACATTGCTGTCACTGCTGAGTCCTCCTTCATCCCAGGAACCATCACGATAATTCGCTACATACCGTTTCTCCGGTACATGATAGGCGAATCCCAAATGTTGATAATCCAATTTTTCCTCCATATTTTCCTCCTTACTCTCTTGCGACCGACAGTCGTTATGCATGAAAAGAATTGGGAATAGTATACTCACTTTATGATAAGAATTCCAGTGGGGAAGCGTTTAAAGAAGGAAAAAGCGCAGGCCTCCTTGCCTTTCCTTTATCGATTAAAATAAAGAATCCTTTCCTTTTCCAAAAGATTGTGTGAAATTTATTTTTCTTGTATTCCTCTAAAAAAGATGTATACTGAAAATATCGATAAAGATTATCGATT
>CAUSIX010000246.1:0-3306 GCA_963531555.1 uncultured Oribacterium sp. | reverse complement strand
ATAAAAACCGCGAAAAAGCAAGAGAAATCATGAATCAGTACGGGATTAATGAAACGGAAGACAAAGCCATGCACGCCATGGAAACAGCTTCCGCAAATCTTGCCGACATCGAAACGGAGGCCTTTAATTATGCCGGAAAAGGCGATTCGGAAAATGCGACAAAACTGATGTACAGTCAGGAATACCTAAACGGAGAAGCTGAAGTACAGAAGCAATACAAAATTTTCTTTGACAGTATCGTGGGAAGAACCGATCTCGCTATGGAAGAGGCAATACGGACCTCCACCATTGTCCAGGATGCCAGCATCTGCCTTCTGATTCCCTCCATGATATTTATTTTCATCATGATGATTTTCGTAAAGAAAGATTTGATGAAACCGCTCATTGCCATTAAATGCACCATGCAAAAGCTCAGTGAAGGAAAGCTTAACGGTACACACCTGGATCTTCCGGTAGACCATACCGAAATGGGACAGACTGTAAACTCGATTAAGGAAATGGTACGGCAGCTGAAAACCATTATCCGCGATATGCACAGCCTCCTGTTTGCCATGGCAGACGGAAATTTCAGAATAGAGAGCAACTGTAAGGAAATTTATGTAGGAGACTATGCGGAAATATTGGAATCGCTTACCCAGATTCAGGATAAGCTGAAAACAACATTACAAGGTATTGAAAATGCATCTCAACAAGTAAGCAGTTCCGCTCAGGAAGTTTCTCAGGGAAGTGAGGTTCTCGCACAAGGCTCCGCACAGCAGGCAAGTTCACTGGAAGAGCTCTCAGCAACCGTTTCTACTGTATCCGATCAGATTAAAAATAATGCGGAAAATGCGGAAACCGCCACCAACCTTTCCCGTATCACGGAAGAAGAGCTTAAGGAAAGCAGCGAGGAAATGAATGCCCTGAGTCTTTCCATGAATGAAATTAACGGCACCGCACATCAAATCAGTAACATCATTAAAACCATCGATGATATTGCATTCCAGACCAATATTCTTGCTTTAAACGCTGCCGTCGAAGCGGCTCGTGCGGGAGAATCGGGGAAAGGTTTTGCCGTAGTCGCCGATGAAGTCCGTAATCTGGCAGGGAAGTCTGCGGAGGCCGCAAAAGATACCACAGCTCTCATTGAAAATACAGTCCGCTCGATTCAGGAAGGCACAAAACTGGCCGATAAGGCGGCAGCTTCTCTCGGGAAGCTGGTGAACAGCTCCCGTGAAATGAACAGTAAAATCATGGAGATTGCCAATTATTCCACCCAGCAATCCGGTTCCGTTTCGGAAATCGCACAAGGTCTGGAACAAATTTCCTCCGTTGTACAAAACAACTCCGCTACTGCGGAAGAATCCGCTGCGACCAGCAATCGCCTCTTTGATCAAGTGAAAAACATGGATGAACTTCTGAGTCATTTTACTTTATAAGTATCTCATCAAGAAGCCGGGCATTCCTCTTTTTGAGGCATGCCCGGCTTCTTATATTCTTAACGGACGACATAGACGAAATCGGAGACATCTTGATAATGGGCTTTAGTCCTATCGGGGCTGACATTTTCAAATGTCAGCCCTGATTCTTAATGCTTCCCTATGAAAAGCATGCAAAAAATCACAAAAAAATAAGCGGATAACGGGAATCGAACCCGCCTCACCAGCTTGGGAAGCTGGGGTACTACCAATGTACTATATCCGCACCTCTTTAAGTATAAATTTATTTTTCAAAAAATGCAATAGAAGGTCGGCATTTTATCAACTGCCAAACTCTTTACTCCACCCATCATAACCGTACGATGTCTTGACGAATATTACTCTATTTCATAGAATTTATGGACTGAGTAGCATACAGGCATATAGATGAAGCTACGAATAAATATGATTTTGCAAAACGAAGATCGAGAATGGATTTCCCGAGGTATTTGGAATAGAATTTACCGCCAATATCCAAGTCTTTTAGCAGAAAATGCGGACAGACAAGGATCCTATAAGGAGACTGCAAAAAAGAGTGAGATTCCGCTCTTTTTTTCCTATACTTTTGAGTTCTGAGAGATTGAATTGTGGCTAAATTCAATCTATAATATAGACATATTTAGGAGGAACTGTCTATGAAAATTATTCCCATGAGAGATTTAAAAAATACGGTAGAGGTGGAAAAGCATTGTGTCAAAGAGCAGGGCCCTGTTTATGTTACCAAAAATGGTTACGGACGCCTTGTGGTTATGGATATTGAGTATTATGAGAAAACCATGCAAAAGATGTACGAAGCAAAAGCCGTTATGGAGGGACTGAAGGATTTAAAAGAGGGAAATACCGAAGATGGAGTCGATACGATTCGCAAATTAAAGGAGAAATATGACCTCTAATTATCAGTATCATTTTACCAAAAAAGCAGAAGCAGACCTGGATGAAATTCTATCCTATATTTCCGTTGAACTTTCTAACCCTGAGGCAGCAGCAAGCTTTTTAAAGGATTTACTGACAGTAATCGCTTCTATTTGTTCTGTGCCTAAAATTGGTAGCATTGTGGAAAATGAATTTCTCCCTAATAGAGAAATAAGAAAGTCTCTTGTGGGAAACTACGTCTTATACTATCTTCCTGATGCAGCGGAAATGACGATTTATATCCTTCGCATACTTTATGGTCGAAGAAACTTAGATGAACTGGTAAGGGAAATAAATCATTTTTAGGACCTTCCTAAGTGAATTGGGTGTTGTAAGACAAAAAAGGTGCTGTAAAAAATCAAAATGTTAAAGAGATTCTTTGCAATATAGGTCTGAATGCGGGGTAGTCTGAGCCCGTCGGTACTTGCGAAAAACAAGAGAAACGCAGTTTTTCGCTTAGTATCCGTTACGTGGCGAAGCTAGCGAGAGCGTGCCCAAGTTCAGACCTATATTGCTTAGAAAATTATTTTAATTTTTTACAGCCCCTTCTTTCGTGTCTTATTCTTAACGAGTACAGCCCTAAGAGCGTGCGATATCTCGTTCAGAAAATACCGCGCTGAACTATCCTACGTTCAGGATATAGTTTCCGGTAACCAGAGAATAGATTCCCATTAAGACGATTGCAATGCATGCAATCAATCTGATGGGGTGAATGGTTGTCGGTGTGTCAATCTGCTTCGCATAACGGATGTTTTGAATCTCCGCGAAGGCAATACCGGCACAAACAAGGCTAACAACGATGGTCAAAATCTGCTTTTGTGACATAATAATCTCCTCTTTCTTTTTGGTTTAAAAATATAGGAAAGCATTGACGAAAGCATCCTCCTCTCCGGAGGAAGTATCGTGAAATGTATTTTCTGTAGGACCGGAGTCAATT
>CAUSIX010000245.1:0-3312 GCA_963531555.1 uncultured Oribacterium sp. | reverse complement strand
CAGGGATGGTCCGGACTCCCCTTCCACAATCTGTCCGGGATAGTTCTCGATAGAATCGGTAATGGCAATCTGTCCGCCATCTTGGCCTTTTTCAATGATACAAGTTGAGAGTCTTGCTCTACCTGCGTAAAGGCCTGCTGCAAGTCCACCGGGACCGGCTCCTAAAATCAAAACATCATAAAGCTTTGACATAGTCCTCTGCTTCTCCTTCCTTTTCCTTGAAATTTATATTTTACTGCATTGCAGTGAATAACCCGTATTAAAATAGCGTTTCTATTATACACTACGTCCTACGCTTTAAAAAAGAGCTTCTTTTATTTCCTTATTTCCCTTAAGCTCTATTTCTTATCCTTCATAACAGAACGCTTTTTTCTATTTAACGAATATCTATATTTAGCCTAATTTTGAGCTCTTGAAGCTTTCTTCCAGTCTCTAATAATATACCCGATTTGACTCTGAGGTTCACAAGGGGCAGAGCCCTGCCCCCATAAACCTCGAAAGAAGGAAATACAGTCTCCTGTACTTTCTCCCGCTACAATACTGTAGCTTTTCCTAAGTAAAGCAGTTCTTACTTAAAGATTGTCTGCTTATCTACATCCACGGTGAGTGCATGTAAAGCTTTCTCTACAATCTTTCTTCTTAAGGCCTTCTCTTCCTCAGGCTTTAAGGACGGATTACCAAGCGGGTGAGGAATAGCAATAGCCGGAACGATACGGTTTGCACCTACTGTCATAGAAATAGGTGTAACTGTACAAATATGAACAACAGGAATTCCTGTAGCTTCGATACCTTTAACCATCGTTGCACCGCAACGTGTACAGGTTCCTCACGTGCTGGTCAGAATGACCGCATCTACATGGTCCTTTTTCAGCTTTGCACCGATTTCCTCGGAGAACTTCTTAGCGGAAGCAACGGCTGTTCCGTTACCTACAGTAGTAAAGAAATAATCGTAAAGTTTTCCGATCTTTCCTTCCTTCTCCAGGTCTCTTAAAACATCCACCGGAAGAACTCTATCCGCATCCTGGTTCGCGTAGCTCGGATCATATCCGCCGTGCGCGGTCTCATAAGTCTCTGCAGTAAGATCATTTACTCCTGCAATATTGTACTCGCCGTAACGAGTCGCGTTGGAAGACTCGATGTGGTCCGGATTTCCCTTCGGAACGATACCGCCGGAAGTAACTAAAGCGATAGTAGCCTTGGAAAGATCCTTAACAGCAGGCATCGGATCTACACGGTCGAAGGAAGGCATCGGATACTCTGTAGTAAATTCCTTTCCCGCAATCTTAGCAAGAAGCATCTTTACTGCACGCTTGGATCCTCTCTCCTCTTCGAAGAAGTTTACACGGATTCCCTGCGGGATATATCCCTCTTCCTTGGAAGAACCGATTTTCTCTCCACGAGCTATCTTTAATCCGAGAGGAGCCATCTTCTTTACGGCGTCTCTCATACCGGCAGCGCTGTTCTTTGTAGAAACGATGTAAACCTTGCTCTTTGCTTCATCGGCACCCGGGTTTTCTACATACATACCTGTAATAACAGGGATATGCAGTTCATCCTGTACGGCAACAGCGATAGTTGCGCAGGCAAATCCGTAACGGCCGGCATTAAATGCAGGTCCTGCAATGAATAAATCAGGCTTGAGCTCGGAAACTTTCTTTAAAATCTCCGGCTTTACCTTATCGGTATTCTCACCAAAGTAGCTGTCTCCGCAAACGATGGTTCCGATGATTTCAGCCTCGTCGCCGAAAGCCTGCTGAAAGGCAAGTCCCGGTCCCATTGGGCCCTCATGGTACTCCATTGGATAATCAGCCTTATCCTCTCCACCTACCTGAGCGAAGAACTGGTTAATATATTGAACAACTCTTAATTTTCCCATTTCTTTCTCCTTATCTTGCACTAAGCTTATTAAATCCTACCTCAGAAGTAGCACCGGTAATAACCTGTAACTCTACTTCCAAAGATCCGTCCGGCTTAAGTGTTGTATCACTTGCTCCTGCAATCTTGGTCACATAGTCCAGTGTACCAATCAGCTTATCGAGCTTCGGAAGAGTAATTAACTGGTTCGCATTTCCTGCAGTTACCAGCGCATTTGCAGCCACGTCCGCATCGGCAAGGGACTGAGACTTTCCATCTCTTCCTGCATACTCGTCGGTTACGATAACGGTCTTGATTCCCTCTGCCTCGATCTTCTTGCAGTTCATGATAAGGTCTGTGTCCGGGTTTCCGAATCCTTCCTCAGTGATGATTACTGCATCTAAGTGAAGCATCTTGCAAAGCTTAGCAGTCTGGTTGGAGGAACGCTCTTTATCAGCGAGATAAACGTTCTCGTTGGTAATGATATGTGCCACGAAGTTGATGGTCTTACCGTGCTCTTCAAACAGGTCCTCAATAACCGGATTATTCTCATGAACATAGGTCGGGTTCTTATCACAAGCGGAAACACAGTTTCCGGAAATGATAGCGCCATCCATATCCTCTGTCGGATAGAGAATGGTGGGAAGAATCTTCTTCGCATCTACGCCGTATACATAGGTATCATGAAGAAGTCCCTGAGACTGTAACATCTGCACATAACCGACTCTCGGAAGATTCGGATAGGCATTTGCTCCCTCGATAAGGTCTAAAGTCTCATATACCTTGGTTTCATCCGGAGTTAACTCCTTAGCCTTCTCCGCAATAAATGCCGCTGTCTTAAGTCCTGCCATACGAACAGCCTGCTCATAAGCGTGAGATTCCGTTCCTTCCACCGGCTTACATACGCAAGTCAGGTTAATAGTCTTTGAAAACGGAGTGTACTCTGCGCCAAGACCGCTCATATCGATGATTCCCTCTTGGAAACCGACGATAGGTCCTGCAGTAACCACTGCCATTCCCTTTAAGCAATAGGTCTTGCCGGATCCGACTGTTTCTACGGAAGAAATTACTCCGGGGAAAACGCCGCCCTTTCCTTCAACCTTTACTCTCGGTTCAATAACATCCTTAACCGGAGTGATACGAACTGATTCGCCGGGTTTAGCGATATCGAATTCTACTTCCTTGATCTTTTCTTCCGTCAGGAAAACCTCCGTAAGTTCCTTCTTCGACACAAAGAGAACATGATCTCTAATCTCGGTTGTGTCTGCGAACTGGATGTCCTGAATGAAAATCTTACCTAATTCCAGTTTCAATTTTTTTACCTCCTTTTAAAAACTTTATGTTAATGTAACATAAGCGATTCCAATCCGCTGTCAAGAAGAGTCCAATCTAAAGTTTGAAAATCCTTCTGCACCTTTTCTGAATGAATACGATCCTTCTCCTCGAACTTTTCACAGG
>CAUSIX010000244.1:0-3330 GCA_963531555.1 uncultured Oribacterium sp. | reverse complement strand
CCAAAAAACTTATTTTTATGGGAGACAGTGCCGGAGTGAGTTTGGTGGTGCAGTTCATTTTGACACAGGTGAATAAGAGCTACGGGATAAAATTAGGGGTGCCTTCTTTTGTTTCGGAGAGAGGCGCAAAGATTTCCGCATTTATCTCCCTTTCAGGGCTTTTGGATTGCACAAGGTTTAATAAGACCGGACTTTTGGAAAATGATGAGAGTTTCCTTGCATGGGGAAGAGCGTATTTTAAAGAAAATGATTTTGCTAGAGGGAAGAAAGCCCGAGATACAATTTTGGCCAACTTTTTAACCAAAGATTTTCCGCCGACTTTTCTTACGGACGGTACAGTGGGGTCCTTCCGGGACCAAGCTATCAAATTTAAGGAAAAGTGTCAAGCGGTCGGAGTTCCGGTTTGCACCTTTTTTCCTGAAGGTGATTTTAAGCACGATTATGAATTACATATGGATACGGCGGAAGCGGAGGAGTCTTTAGAGAAGCAAGTTCATTTTGCGACATTTCTTCTTTCTTAAAGTTCTACACAGAGTAAAACTTTATCATTTAATCAAGGCTCGAAGTAAAGTAAATACGCTGTCCGGAAAATAAGGACGGAAGTAGAGTAAAAATTCTGTCGAAAAATCAAGGACGGAAGTAGAGTGGAAATTCAGTTGTGTAAGTAAAACGGGAAGTTTTACTGTTCAAGCCGGAGTTCCTATTGTATAATCGTCACTATGATTAAAGACATCCAAAGACAACTAAATCAACTGCAAGTGCTTTTAGATGCATTGGTCTTAGCATTTTCCTATGCATTGGCTTGGTACTTTGCTATCAAAAATCCTATTTTTCCTGAGGGACACGGTGTGCTTTCCGCCGGGTTCTATTTTTCCGTGCTGATTCCGCTGATTCCGGCGTATCTTGTTTTATATTGGATTTTGGGGCTCTACAGACCGATGCGGACTATTCGAATGAGGTCAGCTGTTTTCCGGATAATACAAAGCAATTCCATCGGAATGCTTCTTTCCGCCACAATTCTTTTTGCTTTTCGAAAAAGCGGATATTTTGAGCATTATTCTACGAGAATGCTCGGATTCTTCTATATTTTTTCCGTCTTTTTTACTTCTTTTGAGAGATATTCTTTAAGGAAAATACTTTCTTCACTTCGAAAGAGAGGTTTCAATCAAAAACACATTATTCTAGTGGGATACTCCTCCGTTTCAGATCGTTTTATTGATCTTTGTAAGAAGAATCCGGATTGGGGCTACCACATTTACGGCATCGTAGACGATTTAGCGGAGCAGGGTACTGCTTATAAGGGAATCTCGGTTATCGGAAAAATCAATAGTCTTCGAACTCTGCTCTCCGGGAACACTATTGATGAAATTGCGATTACTTTGCCGCTGGCAGCGTATGAAAAATTACCGGGGATTGTTTCCACCTGTGAAAAATCCGGTGTACACACGAAGTTTATTCCCGATTATCAGGAAATCATTCATTCCAAGCCGATTGCGGAAGATATGGACGGCCTGCCGATTATCAACATTCGGAATGTTCCCCTGACCGAACCGATGAATGCAATGTTAAAAAGAATGATAGATATTGCGGGCTCTTTAGTCGGGATTCTTCTTTTTGGCCCTTTGATGATTATTGTGGCAATTCTGATTAAGCTTGATTCTCCGGGACCGATCATTTTTAAACAGGAAAGAGTAGGGCTTCATAATCGTCCATTTATGATGTTCAAGTTTCGTTCCATGAGGGTACAGAAGGATGAGGAGGAAAAGAAGGCTTGGACTGTGGAGGGGGATCCCAGAGTTACCGGAATAGGGAAAATCATTCGAAAAACTTCTATAGATGAACTTCCTCAATTCTTTAATGTTCTTCGGGGGGATATGTCTCTTGTCGGTCCCAGGCCGGAAAGAACACAGTTTGTGGAAATGTTTAAGGAGCAGATTCCGAGGTACATGATTAAGCATCAGGTTCGTCCCGGAATGACCGGATGGGCTCAGGTTAACGGTTTCAGGGGAGATACTTCCATTCCCGGAAGGATAAAATGCGATTTATGGTATATTGAAAACTGGAGTTTCGGCCTTGATATTAAAATTCTCTTTTTAACTGTATGGAAAGGATTTGTTAACAAAAATGCCTATTAATTTTATCGTGTTTTGTGGTAAGATACTCTATCATTCCGTGCGAATCAGAGAAGAGGAGGTTAACTTTGGCATTAGAGCAGAATAAGGGGAGCAGAAGACCCCATGGAGAACAAAATAAAACTGCGGCTGAAAAGAAGACCGGAACTTTAGAGATAGAGAAAGAAAAGCTACTTTCGCCATCTTCACAAAGAGAAAGAAAAGCGGAGGATAGGCATATTCCTTTCGAAGGGAAAGAGGAAGAAAGGCAATATACAAAAAAGGTGAAGAACTATTCCGATGAGAAGAGAGAAGGAAAAAGGCGGATTGATCATCTGGATGTTTTGCAGTTGAATTCGCCGAAGGATATAGAAGGGGAATTGGAGGAGGTCTATAATCGGAAAGAAAAGAAGAAAAAATCCCGTTGGAAAAAGATTCTTCTTATTTCCGTTATCGAGATCCTGACCTTGATTATCATCTTCTGTACGGCTTATGTGGTTCGTTATATGAACATTAAGCCGGAAGTGGAGTTTAATATTAAAAATGTCAAAAACCAGAATATTGATGTGACCAAGCAGGAACAGATGCAGGGGTATTGGAATATTGTGGTTTTCGGAGTAGACAGTCGTGACGGCGGAGTAGGAAGAGGCGCCAATGCCGATGTGCAGATTATTGTCTCTATTGATCGTAAGACCGGGGCAGTGAAGCTGGCCTCCGTATTCCGTGATACTTATTTGAATTTAGCTGCCGGTTCCCGTTTTGCCAAAATCAATGAAGCCTATGCGGATGGCGGTCCGGAGCAGGCGGTTAAGGCTCTGAACAAGAATTTGGATTTGGATATTGAGCACTATGCAACCTTTAACTGGCGTGCGGTTGCCGATGTCATTAGCATGCTTGGCGGTGTGGATATTGATATCACGGACAAGGAATTTAAGTATATGAATGCCTATATTCATGAGACCAGCATTGAATCCAAAGTCAATGTGAAGAATCCAGCGGCGGAGTATATTAAAAAACCGGGAATGCAACATTTAGACGGCGTTCAGGCGGTAGCTTATGCAAGGCTCCGTTATATGGATGACGATTTCACAAGAACGAAAAGACAAAGAGAGGTCATTTCGCAAGTATTGGCTAAGGCAAAGAAGGCGGATTTAGCGACGTTGACCAATGTGATTGATACGGTACTTCCGCAAATTGCATTTAATGTGGATGTGGGAGA
>CAUSIX010000243.1:0-3331 GCA_963531555.1 uncultured Oribacterium sp. | reverse complement strand
CTACTGCTCTAGCTCCTATCCAGACTCCATTACCTATCACTGTTTCTTTTTCGTAATACTTAAACTCTTCGCTATCTGCAATATGCGAAGCCGTATAAAGAATTGACTCTGTTGACACTGAGCAATTATCACCAATTCTTAGTCCTCCACGTCCATCTAAAATACACGATTCGTTCACTATGGAATTGTTGCCTATTACGATATTCCAAGGTTCCATCAATCTGGTTCTCATACATATGCGAGAACCTTTCCCTATCTGTAATCCTGCAAGCCGATAAATGAATTTCCTTATTTTCCAACATGGAATATAAGATACAATATAATTTAAAAATACATACACCAAATCATAGATAAACGTTTTAATCATATCTTTTTACCATCTTATCCTAGATTAGCCGGATTCCAAGGAATATACTCTTTACCTTCCAAGATATCTGCTATTCGTTTGCAAGCATGACCATCACCATACGGATTACTTGCTTTACTCATTTTATCGTACTCAAGTTTATCTTCTAAAAGAAGTTTAAATGATCTATAGATAGTGTCTTCATCAGTTCCGACGAGTTTCAATACCCCTGCATCTACTCCCTCCGGTCGTTCCGTAGTATCCCTCATAACAAGTACAGGAACTCCGTATGTCGGGCACTCTTCCTGTATTCCTCCGGAATCTGTCAAGCAAAGAAATGACCTTGCCTCAAAATTATGGCAATCAAAGACAGTTATGGGTTCAATAATGTGTATTCTATTGCAATCTGCTAATTCCTCTTCTGCCAATTCTCTAACCAAAGGATTCATATGAATAGGATAGATTGCCTTACAATCAGGATGTTCATCGAGAACTCGTCTAATAGCTCTAAACATATGGCGCATAGGATCCCCCAAATTCTCCCTTCTGTGCGCTGTTATGAAAATAAGCTTATCTCTTCCTACCCATTCCAACTCCGGATGAGTGTATTCATCCTTAACAGTATGTTGCATTGCGTCAATCACTGTATTTCCGGTGATATATATATTCTCAGCTTTTCTACCCTCACGTAATAAATTGTCTCTAGCAAGAGGTGTCGGGGCAAAATTATATTCAGCCACAATGGATACAGCTTCCCTATTGAATTCTTCCGGAAATGGAGAATAGATATTATATGTCCGAAGTCCTGCTTCCACATGTCCCACCGGAATTCGAAGATAAAAACATGCAAGTGCGGTAGCAAATGTAGTAGATGTATCTCCATGAATTAAAACCACATCCGGCTTTTCGTTTTCAATGACGGTTGCAATTGAGTTAAGAATATTAGTAGTGATATCGAACAGATTCTGCCTATTCTTCATGATGTCCAAATCGTAATCAGGCCGGATAGAAAATGCATCTAGAACCTGATCCAACATTTGGCGATGTTGTGCAGTTACGCAAACCACAACTTGCAATTGTTTTCTTTTTTTAATCTCATTTATCAGTGGACAAAGTTTTATTGCTTCCGGGCGAGTGCCAAATACTACCATTATTTTTTTCATTTGAATCCCAACCTTGCATAATATAATTTCTTTTGTAAAAATCTAATATTCTAATTAAAATATAAGGAATACAATCATTTTAACAAATCTTCAATATATTCTTTATACCGATTGATACTAGTATCCATACTTAAAGAATTATTAAAATTTTCAATAATCTTCATCTGTTCTTCCTCAGATGTTCGTTGCACCACTTTCTCTATATTTTCTAAAAATTCCTCTCTTGTATTTGCAATATATTTTCCAAAGTGGATTTCTTCATATCCTATAAACGAATGTGGTGTGCCTATTACCGGTAAACCGTAAGATAAAGCTTCAGCAACCTTGACTTTCATACCGGCTCCATCAAAAACGGCAGCAATATAAATATCCGCCTTTCTAAAATAAACCTCCATCTCCGGAGGCGTATCAATTAACGAAATAGACTTCTTACTTTCACATACGGACTTTACAGCATCACCCGGGCAAGCTCCCGCCACAATTAATTCAGCCTTTGGAAACTTATATAACACTTCATCCCATATATTCTCAATAAACCAAACGGCTCCCTGGGCATTTGGCCCATAGCTAAGAGTCCCGGTAATCAGGAATGTTAAATGTTCATTTCTTTTACGTATAATGATTGGTTTTTTCTCTAAGCATATCGGATTCAAAACTATCCTTTTCTGTGTATTATATAAATTCATTCCTCGCTCAATATCATGATTTGTGATGCATATCAAACAATCCGCTTTGTTAAACACTTGCCTTTCGTTTATTGCATATGACTTATAACGAAAATAATCCGCTAGTTTTTTTGATCTCTTGTAAATCTTCTCTCCATAATCAGACTCTATATCTTGCACCCTGACCATACATTTCTTTTTGAACTCGTGAGCTTTATTAATTAAAAAATCATATCGACTTAACTCAATATAAATAAAATCATACTTCGACCAGTCAATGCTGATAGAAGCCTCCTTCCATGAATCATAAAACGATGTTGAAATCCCCTTAAACAACACTCTATAAAGCTGCCTTAAAATTCCTGTTTGTTTAGGCTCTAATATACTGAGTTTTTTAACCTTATATAAGGTACCGGAAAATAGTCCGTCTTCAAACTCCGGTCCTATATAATCAACATCACCATTTCCTGCCAACGACTTTATAGACTGGTATGTTCCCAGTCCGCCACCTGATGAAAGAGAGGGCGGTATAAATGTTATTTCCAATATTTTCATTCTCATTTACCTCTACTCAAATCTTATTCATTTATTAGAACCTAAAAGCCAAAGAGTCATATCCTGCACTATTCGCAAACACTACCATTCTAAGTAGAAGATAGAGGCTTAAACATGCGTGAACCAGTATTCTATCATACATTTTTCTATATTTAAACGTTACCAATTTTAATAGTATAAAAAACTGTATGGAAATAAAGGGCGTTGCCATTCTGGCAATAGCCAGAGATGTCTGAAAAGAACAAACCTGTAGGAAAAATCCAAACAAAAATAGGTTAAAAAGTCCTCTCAGTTTTTCTTTTTCATATGGCTCATTTACTGTCACAATTAAAAATAGGCAAATAAATATAACAAAGAATGCATTGACCGATGCCTTTAGCAGTAGAAATTTTGAATCATAATTTGCTCCGAATTTTTGCAAAATTCCATAGGACAAATAATTACTTATTTTATGGTGAATAGAAGCCCCCAGCATTGAAGATAATTTTAAGAGAATTTGCGGCAAATATCTTTGCATAAAAAAAGCAAATACTATAGCTATGCATATGTACTTTTTTAAAAAGATCATATCATACAAAAAATAAGCACAGAGCCATAGTATA
>CAUSIX010000242.1:0-3347 GCA_963531555.1 uncultured Oribacterium sp. | reverse complement strand
TTAGTCTTTCCCTTATCGGATAAAATTGGTAGCTATCCCCTCTTCTTGCTCCGGTAAACCGTATTTTTCTTTTCCAAGAGCAATGCTCTTCATCAAAAAAGCCATATTTCTTGCCAGAGTTCTCATGGTTTGCAGACCTTCCAGGTCTTCCTTCGCCTCTCCTTTTTCGCATCCGTGAACGCTGTTCCAGTATTGACTGGAGGCTACAGGCATTCCCGCGATTGTAAAATACTTATTTAATTCATCAAAGGTAGCGGATAAACCGCCTCGTCTTGCCACAACCACACTGGCACCCACTTTCATAGTTTTATCAAAATGTGTACTGTAGAACAGTCTGTCCAGACAGGCAATCAGGGTAGCATTTGCGGAAGCGTAATAAACCGGAGATGCCACTACTAAAGCATCTGCCACTTCAAACTTCTCTGCCAGCTCATTTACAGGGTCATTGAAGACACATTTTCCATTTTTATAACAATATCCACAGGAAATGCAGCCTCGTATATCTTTATTTCCAATCTGTACCACTTCTACTTCTATCTCTTCCTGCTCAAATACCTTAATCATCTCCGCGAGAGCAATACTTGTATTGCCCTCTAGGCGAGGACTTCCGTTAATCATCAATACTTTCATAAAATGTTCTCCTTACAGGGAAGCCCTGAAAATCTCTGCAATATCCTTCTCCAAAAGGGGAGCCCAAGCCTCTTCCAGACCCTCATTTTCCGCAACATGCTTCGCCATTTCCTCGATTCTCTTCTCATCGATTCCCACATCTCTAAGATGCATAGGAATGTTGATGGACTCAAAGAACTTGTAGGTTGCATCAATAGCCTGTTCCGCAATCGCAAACTTATCCTGCTTCTCCTCGATTCCGAAAACATTTACCCCATATTTTACAAAGCGATCCACCGTCTTTTCATTTAAAATATGCTTCATCCATCTCGGGGTGATAATAGCCAGTCCCTCTCCATGGGTAATGTCATAGTAGGCCGAAAGCGCATGTTCCATGCCGTGACAGGGCCAACCTGACTCACTGTTTCCAAGGGAGTAAATGCCGTTACAGCCGTAGGTGCAGCAAAGCATCATCTCCGCTCTTGCCGTGTAGTCTTCCGGATTTTCCAAACACTTTCTTGTATTTATCATAAGACTCTTTAAGGCAGCCTCCATAAAACCGTCGTTTAAAAGGGTGGAGTCCTCACAGAAATACTGCTCCATAATGTGATTCATGGCATCCGCGCAACCTGCTGCCGTCTGTTTCTTGGAAACAGAGAAGGTATAAGTCGGGTCCAAGAAAGAAACCGCAGGATAAAGAAGCGGATCGCTATACCCCGTCTTATCATTGGTTTCGGTTCTGGAAATCACTCCCCCTGCATCATACTCACTTCCCGTTGCCGAAAGAGTAATAATATCCACAATCGGAAGGGCATCCTTCGCCTTTACCTTATAAGTAATCAAATCCCAAGGATCTCCGTCATATTTTGCTCCTGCAGCAATGGCTTTGGTACAGTCCAGTACACTTCCGCCACCTACTGCAAGAATCACATCAATATCCTTTTCTTTACAGATTTTCACGCCGTCCAATACGCTCGGGTCATACTTCGGATTCGGCTGAATGTCGGGAAGTTCATAAATCTCATAGTCCTTTAACAGCGCCTTTACCTTGTCATAAAGACCAATCTTTTTGATGCTTCCGCTTCCATAGCTAAGCAGAACCCTTTTTCCGAACTGCTTCATTACTTCCGGAAGTTCTTCAATCACGCCTTTTCCGAAAATGAGTCTTGTAGGTGTACAATAATCAAAGTTTTGCATTTTTACCCTCCTGTATTCTCTTCCCATTTATTGGGTCAGCTTGACCCGATAAAAACTTTCCACTAATAAGCATCTCTCTGTTATGCAGTGCATGCTTCTCGTTGAGAAGCTAACTTTGCAATTCTATCAGAAACTTTATCTGCTTCTTCCGTTCTCTCCTTCAATCCCCTTCGTTCTCCTTTAATATCCTATATATTTAAATTATATTTGAGCATTCAACGATTTGCAAATCCAATTGTGGCATCAGTGGCTATACAAATTGTGCTATCAGCGGCTATACAAAAATAGCCCGCCGTCCTCCTCGGATAGCGAGCTATTTTTGACAAATACTTATTAAGCCTTAGCCTTCTTTGCGGCAAGCTCTTTTGCAAATACTCTTTACAGCAAGCTCTTTTTACTACCAATTCTTTTTACTGCTAGCTCTTTTTACTGTAAGCTCTTATATACGGAGTAAGCCTTTCTCGGTCTTCCGCCTCTCTCGTAAGCTTCTCTGATGCCGAAATGCATCTCCTGCAATGCGCCGCCTACGTTGTGCATCTCGCCCGGCTGGTCATACTCCCTTGCCAAGAAGAAAGCCTCGATATAGGGGTTGTTCTTCGCGATGTTGTATGCCTTGGCAATCTGGTCAGCCTGCACATCTTCGTTTGTGGCATTGAAGCCCTGCTCGGAAAGAATCAGATGTCTTACCTTGCCGTTTGGTGCCAGATACTCCGGCTTCTGCAAATAGTCGGTTAAAACATTGATGTTCTTCATGTTGATAATCAGAGAATCTTCGCTGTTCGTTGCCTTCGAATCATCCTCGAAGTTCGGATCAGCCAGCCCCTGAGGATAGGGGTGCCAAGCAATACCGTAGTCAAGGTCACGAAGTCTGTCATTTAAGAGGCGAAGAAGGTCCTTTGCCTTATAATATCCGCCGGACGGAGATTGCTCTGTCCACACATAGTCAAACGGAATATACACATTGGCAGAAGGATTGTTCTGCTTAATAGCGGTGTACCAGATACGGAAAGCATGAGCATACTGGTCAGCATAATTCTCGATGCTGCTGTGCGGTGTATAATTCCATGCATTCGGGTAGTTGATTTCGTTTCCAATGATCCAGTTATCAACAGAATCCCTGTATAAAGAAGCAAAACGGTTTGCAAGACGGGTGGTTGCATCGATACCTGCTTGGCTTGTCACGTTAAAGCCATAGTAGTTTGCTTCCTGTCCGGTAATGCCTGCCGGAAGAGACTGGGGTTCCGGATTGTTTCTCGGCGTATTCAACATGATTGCCGTTACGCTAACGCCGTGCGCCTTCGTGTTACGGAAGTTGTCCATGAAGTTCTGCTCAAAATTGGTAAAATTATAAATGATGTGCTTAACACCAAGGTCGCTTACAGAGGTGTTATCGAAAAGGGTGTCTCTGGTAGCCAATCCCTTCTTGGAACCGGACTTGGAAAATACAGACTCATTCACTGCTGCAGCCGCCTGCTTGGTCTGCACAACTCCATTTTCCGTCCATGCACCGTCTCCGTTTACCTGATAGCCATCCGGTGTAG
>CAUSIX010000241.1:0-3348 GCA_963531555.1 uncultured Oribacterium sp. | reverse complement strand
AGGAAAATGGAAAATGCTTTTCTCTATACTTTTCAAGAGGGCTACAGCTTTTCCTATCTTGTCGGGGCGGATATTCCGTTTCTGACTACGGATAGCTTTTATAAGGTCTTTTCCGAAGGAAGAAAGGGGAAAAATGCACTGGGAGAGAGCCTTGACGGAGGATATTACGGAATCGGTTTACAGAGCAGGGTAGAAAAGTCTGACTTGGATAAGATCTTTTCCCCCGGCAAGAAAAGAAATGGAAGAAAAGAAAATATGGAGCAGCATAGTATAGGGAAGTCGGAATCTGCGGAAACGGAAAAGCAGGAAGTCGATATTTTCGAATACACAAAAACGGCTCTCTATGCTACCGGCATTCCTCTTCTCCTCTTAAAGAAAAGAAGAGACATTGATGATAGGGAGGATATCGCAGCCTATAGACAGCTGATTCCTTATAACAAAGCTCTGCAGGACTCCTTTATCGGGAGAGAAATTCTAAGACAGGCGAAGATTTCCATTATCATTCCCTGCTATAAGGAGGGAGATACGCTTTCCAAAATGGAAGAGCAACTTCGTCCATATAAGAAGCAGGCAGAGATTCTCTTTGCTGACGGCGGGGAAAATCATTTTTCCGGAGAGTACAAGGTCGTGCCTTGCCAGAAAGGGAGAGCGAAGCAGATGAATACCGTAGCAAAAGTGGCAAGCGGGGATATTTTATTCTTTCTGCACTGCGACTCCGTTTTACCGAAGGGCTTTTTAGAAGAAATCCGAGAAGCTCTACGAAAAACACCGGTGGCCTGCTTCGGCATTCGTTTCAGCCCGTCTACGCCTCTTATGATGATTTGCAGTTTTATCAGTAATCACAGAGTTTATGACAGGAAGGTGATGTTCGGTGACCAAGGGATTTTCCTAGGAAGAGAGCTTTTCTTTCAAATGGGCGGCTTTCCGGATCTTCCCTTAATGGAGGATTATCAGTTTTCACTAAACTTAAAAAGCCGGGGAATTCCCATGGGACTTTGCAAGAAGAGACTGATTACCAGCGAAAGGCGATTTAGCGGAAGCTTTTTCCATAAGCTACTTATTATGTGGAAAATGAATCGCCTTCGGGCAAGATACAGAAAGGGAGAGGACATCGATGTACTTGCAAAAGAATATAAAGACATTCGCTAAGGAGCCGGACTTATTGGAGAGAATTTCGGAGAGAGCCTATAGAGAGGCTTTGCATCTTCCTATGGAAGTCACAGAGGAATACGAGTTTTTGGCAAGGGGCGAGTACAACGAAAACTTTGTCTTTACCCATCCGGAAAGCGGAAAAAGATATGTTTTACGAGTCAATCACGGCTCGCAAATGCATCTCAAAAAGCAGATTTCCTATGAAGCGCATGCTCTTTCTCTTCTCGAAAAAAGCGGGAGAGTTCCCAAGGTCTATTATGTAGAGGAAAAGGGCGATAAGGGCATTCTTCTTATGGATTTTTTGGAGGGAAGGGCGCTTCGCTATGAAACGGATCTTTCCGTTGCAGGGCAAATCCTTGCGGATATCCACTGTACAGCGTATGAGAGAGAAAAGGATCAGGGAGAGCTTCGACTCCTTTCTCCGGAAAATCCACTGTATGCAATGCTTTCGGAATCCGCCTCCTTATTAAGAACTTATGAGCTAAGCCCATTTAAGGAGGATTCCGTTTATGAGCGTTGTCATGTTCTTTGGGAAAAAGGCGTGCATCTCGAAGAAAAATATGCCAAAACCCTTTTTGTAAAGGACTTTTGTATCATTAATACCGAATTAAATTCCGGAAATTTTTTGATTCAGAATGAAGGAAAGGCTTTTCCCAGTCACCTTATCGACTGGGAAAAACCGCTTTATGCACATTTTGCACAGGATCTCGGACATTTCCTCGCCCCGACTACCAGCTTTTGGAAGACGGATTGTATTCTTTATGAAAAGGATAGAGATTTGTTCTTTCATGCTTACAAGGAAGCTTTGGCAGGAAGAAGGAACTTTTCCGGTATAGAAGAGAAGACCGAGCTCTTTATCCTCTTTAATTGCATAAGAGGGCTTTCCTGGTGTGCCTATGCCTATGCCGAATATCAAAAAGGACGAGATATTCAAAATGAAGATACTTTTCGGAAAATCAAAGCGTATCTCACGGATCCGTTTTTATCTTCCGTGGAAGCACTGTTTCAGGAGTCTCGGATATAAGCTTAATCGGGATTCCTATTTATCAATCTTTTCGATGAATAGAGACGCTTATTTTAAATCATAATCCGTAATAAAAGGAATAATTGTTCTTATTTTCCAAAATATATGATAAAATACGGAACTGTTGTATGCAATTTAGACACAATAAGGAGGACATTATGAAAAAGAAAAGTTTGGTATTAGTAGCATTCCTTGCTATGGGACTTTCTCTAACTGCCTGCGGAAACGGCGGCAGCACAAAGACGGAGACTAAGCAGGAGACTTCAGCAGCTTCCGAGGGAAGTGAGAAGTCGGAAGAGACAAAAGAGGAGAAGACGGACAGCGCCAAAGCGGAAGTGAAAGAAATGAAGGGCGATGCCATTAAGAAGATTGTGGAAGATAAGAAGGAAAAAGAGAACTACCTGATTATCGATGTTCGCGATGCAGAGGAGTACGCTAAGGGACATATCAATTTTGCAATCAATATGCCACTGGATACTTTAAAAGACCATCTTTCCGAAATTGAAGATTGGAAAGATAAGAATGTAATTCTGTATTGCAATTCGGGAAAGATGTCCGGAGAGGCTGCCGATATTCTTGTTTCGAACGGTTTTACCAAGGTGTTTAACGGCGAAGGGGTAAAGAAGTTTTCTTATGATTTAAAGACCTTCGGCAATATCCGTGCAAAGGAGCTTATGGAGAAGGCGAAGGACGCCCTTGTAGTGGATGCAAGAGAGGCAAAGGACTTTGAAGCAGGACATTTTGCTACTGCTGTCAATGTCAATGCCGATGATCCGGCAACCATCGACGCAATTCTTCCGGATGACAAGAATACCTTAATCATTACCCATTGCTATTCCGGAAACCGTTCCGCTAAAGCTGCCGAGTACATTGCAAGCAAGGGCTATACCAATGTATGGAACTGCTTAGACGGCACGAAGGAAGTGGAGTATGATTTTTCCAAGGGAGATAAGTAATGAGTAAAAAATCTTTCCTAAGAGACAGAATTTTTCTGTTCCTTGGAGTGATTGCAGTTGTGGCTCTGTACTTTTTATACGCACCGTTTAGAATGTTCTTGAAGGAAGTCTTCCGTGTTTTTGCCACGGGAGACTTTCAAAAGCTTAAGGATTTTGTAGCGTCTTACGGGCCCTATGCTGCAGCCCTGTCCTTCTTACTCATGGTTTTACAGTCCG
>CAUSIX010000240.1:0-3356 GCA_963531555.1 uncultured Oribacterium sp. | reverse complement strand
GCGTGCTTTTTCGATTCCTGCCTGACATTCGCACTCCCAAAGCACTTCTGTGCTTCTTCGTGCTCATGTCAGGGACGATCCGGAAGAGTTTTTAATGTTCTTTGTAAGCAAGCTTGCAGAACATCGTAAACTTTTCCGTCTCGGTAAACAAGATGTCTCAGGCTTCGCCTTAGCCACTTGTTATGAATACAAAAAGTCCCCGGCAAAGAAAGTTTCTTTGCCAAGGACGAATAAACAAATAATCTATCCGCGGTGCCACCTTGATTCACAGCTTACGCTGCGCCGCTTAGCAGGGTACCAACATACCCCCGGGAACTCACGCATCCCTACGCGTTACAGAATACTCCGGAAAATCCGTTTCCCTGTACCCTCAGTGGTCCATTTGACAATTTGTTTCTTACCCGATTCTCAGCATCGCGGGTTCTCTGTAAAGGCATCGTTGCCGTTATCTCCACCTCAACGGTTTACAATATTCAGTTGTTGAGAACGGATTTTACACGGAAGTATAAAAGCTGTCAAGCAAAAAAATCTTACGGAATAATAATCAAATGTATATTTCTCTCAGATAGGCTAGTGCTTCCTCCATTTCAAACGGTAAGAACAACTGTGCAAATGGAATATTCTCCATTCTAATTTCTTCCATAAATCTGATTATGTCTTCATACACAATACCATTTGTTTTGATTTTATTATTTCTACGAGCTATCTGAAGAAGCCGAAATACATCATATTTATGTTTTTTCAAATCTCTTTCATTTACATGTTCACCTCTTGCTTTCCTGTCCTTTAAATCCAGCCAAGCATACATTTTAAACGGAATCAGATGCTCCGTATCAAGGACGCTTATACCTGAAACAATTCTTCTCCCGGCGAGCATGAATTTATAGTAGTCATCATTGAGTAAAATTGCAGATAAACTTGAAGTATTCTCATCAATATGTATCGGAATAATTCCCTCCGGAATATAGTTGATATAATCAGGCTCTCTTGAGAACAGTTCTATCATAGCAGGGTATCCGGAACGTCGTTCAGTAAATCTGTAGAAATGTGCCTATTCACTGTTTTTCCAGCCGAAGCGATATTCCCCCTCCTTGATAAACTCCCAGAATATATGAGCAAACTCCTTGTACCTTGCCTCCATAATCAGAATCATATCAATATCTTTTGTCGCCCTAAAATCAGTCCCCGCCTCCGTCATAAGTATATCGCAGGCAGTCCCGCCAATTACCGTATAGCAATCCGTGTAATCCTTGAATTTTTCTATGAAACTGTTTATTTCCGTCCCCATATCCACCCCTCCAAATATTCCTCAACTGCTCCTTCAATTCTTTCATCTGCATTTCCGTCAAAGCAAATTGAGAGTGAAATAGGATCCACAATTCCGTCATTTGAAAACATTGCCGGATTATATTTCCATAGTTCAAGAAATAGCGGTTTCTCTTCAGTTATCCATTTTGGATCAATCTCTTTTACACCATCTACATCAAAATCTGCTTTATATACAGCCCGAACCGGAATCTTTGGTTCATTTAACATCGTTACCTTGGAAAGAGCCGACTCCCCGGAATATACATATTCGCTATATCTATAATCAGCTTCCGTTATCAGTATGCGTTGAATAGGGTTGATTAGATATGGCTTCGCTTTTTTGTAAAGTACAAAATCTGACATTTCAGTTCTCATATAGTATTCTTTACCTTGTATTTCCTGAGATATAAGCCCCATTGCCACCAACTGCTCACTTGCCCTTGTAATAGAAGTCCTAGTGACCCCAATAGCAGCCGCAGCATCTTTTTTCATTACAGCCTGCCCTTTGCTTTTATAAAGCATATAGAGAAACAGCAGTTGTGTTACCGGCATCATTTTATCCCGTCTCGTCTCTTTCTTTTTCTTAAATGTATTATTCAGCATCATACCAAGAAACGGTAAATATAGTTGACCATTATCCGTAATAAATGGAATGTTCCTTTCAAGTAGCTTATCACGCTGCAATTTAGTCACTGCAGAAAATCCGAACACAACAGGGATGCCATATTTATTAGATAAAAATGACAACTGCTTCTCCAGAGCAACAATACCAAACCTCTCTTCTTTCGAAAGCTGCACACAAAGAAAGGCTATCTCTTTATACGACATTCTAAAAAAGCTTCTCTGTGCTGTCATAAACACAGGAAGCCCTTTAGTATTTATTTCCTCAGCTTGAAAGTTCAAACCAAAAATATTCTTATTTAGGATTTCCATGAATTTAACCTCGATAACCATTTTTATTAAATAATAACATAATCTATGTTATTATTCAATAAAATATATTATTATTGAAAATCCTCTATGCTTTTTCCAATATTCTCTTCCAGCAATGTTCTATATGGGAAAATGTACTTTCAGCCTTCTTCATCATATAATTTCTGAAGTTCACATCCTTCGTATTATCCGTCACAAAATTGAGATAGATCTCTTTTACAGACTTTAAAATAGCATCGTCCTGACTCTCATTATATCGTCTAAATTCCTCGGAAATGGCTTTCCAATAGTCCTTATACGCCTTGTCTGTTTTTGTGATTTTGGCTTTCATGCTTTGGTATTTCGCTTCTTCTACCGGCTTTAAAGAAGAAGCAAAGTAATCTTTCCTTTTTTCTATGCTAAGCCCAATCGCTCTTTCCATTCCTTCAAATGGATTTTTGTAATCCTCAATTATCTTTTCATTGTGACTTTTATATAAGTCTATCAGTTTACTAAAGCCTTCTTTTTGCTCATTGGGAAGCAATTTTCCCGCAAGATAAGACAAGGCATTTGTAGAACTTTCTAAAGAAGCAATCGCCTCCGCCTTAGACATATAGGGTCTTGGTCCGGAATGAAATGATCCTCTTACATCCATAAATCCCGTATTGAACTGAAGACCGGTAAAAAAGTCCATCCCATTCGTGATTTCCGAGAGCAGATTTTCAAATTGTTTCACATCCTCATCACGCATGTTTTCATAGAAACCGCGCTGATCCAAATATTTTGTAAAATTTAACCATTGATTGGTCGGATTTTCCCAAAACTCATCTGTTGCTTCTCTCCCTGCCGCCACCTCTTTCTGCTGTCTTAAGAGAATCTCATACATATCTATCTTGCCTGATTCAGGAAAACCGGTAAACCCCTGTTCCTTCTTCCCTTCTTCGTTCTCCATAGTCTCTTTTTGTGCCTTCTCAGCGGAAAGTTTCTTCCCTTCATCGGAAAGAACCAAGGAATCTACTATCTTTTGACCTTTTTCCAAAATCTTTTCCATCTCTTTATTGGACGGTTTTTTTAGATAGGCTCCCTGTTTTGCTTCCATCCTTCTGTTGTATACTCCGGTAAAATACTCCATACCT
>CAUSIX010000239.1:0-3368 GCA_963531555.1 uncultured Oribacterium sp. | reverse complement strand
CTTTTATTCCTTCGTTCAAAATATCAAGTGTTGCCTTATATAGCTCATCCTCTGAAATATTGTCTAATGACAGATAATACTTCTGATTAATTTTTTTCCATAACTCTTTAATTTCGGCAAATTTCTCTTGCCTGATATGGACAATACCCTTTTCCTCTTTATTCTTATTGATAACCTTACCCTGTTCAAGTCCTGTATTAAATTCCGGATATTCCGCAATCAGCTTGTCTTTGTTATCAAAAATAATATTACCGTCCGGATCTACATAATCGTTTAATAGAAGACTTGCAAACAACTTATTTTCATCAATACCTCTTTCCTTAGCAACCTTTGATAGCATTGCTTTGATATTGGCGGCTGAAAATTTGCTGTCGCTATTTATTTCCCTAATAAGGTTTTCAGCAAAATCTTTTTCGGAATAATCAAAGAGATAGGTCAAATAAAACTGCTCTTCTGAAATCCTGTTGCCGTATTCATCTACCGGAAGCCTAAGTCCACGACCGACTTCCTGCAATTTGCTAATTTCCGATCCGCTTGAGCGAAGTTTGCAGATCTGAAATACATTGGGATTATCCCAGCCTTCACGCAGCGTCCATTTAGAAAAAATAAATCTTCTGGTATTCCAATTCCCTTTTTCATCTGTAAAAGACAGCAAAGCCTGCTTATCCCTTAAAATCTCATCCACTTCTTTTTGAATCTCCGCATCGCTATTGGAATTATCCTCAGCAAAATATCCTCCGTTCGTCGCCCCTATGTCTCTTAGCGATTGTTCTATAAAACTCACATATTGCTTATGAATCGCCAGGCTTGATTCTTCATATACTTTGACTTCTCTTTCCAAGCTTTCTTTTAATATTTTCTGAAAACTACTTCTAAGCGAACCGTCTGTTCCGTCTTCACCTCTGTATGAATAGATGGAATCGATAAAGAACAAAGAAAGGGTTTTGATCTTTCTTTCCCGAAAGAAATTTTCTCTGTCTTGCTTGATATGATTTTTGACAGCTTGTCTCATCATCAGTTCTTGATAAGTATCCCCGTAAATACCGGCATAGATTTGATCTCCCTTAGCCAAAATCTGTCCATTTGACAAAGTTACACCTGTTTTAATCTCTTCACTTTCCGTTTTACCTATATTCTCTATCGAAATTCCGCCAAACTCGTTATCAACAACAGAAAGAGAATCCCCGATACTTAAAACATAAGTTTTACCGTTCTTTTCGTTCCTAAAGACACAGGACTTTGGGCTGTTTTTTATGTCCAAGAGCTTGACCTTGGTTTCATTCAAGCTTTCCTGCATTATCATCTGTGTGGCAACTCCCTTAACAAGATTACCGTTAAAGGCTTCGCAGGAGCCCAAATTAAAAATCAAGTTGTTATAATCCCTTTGATCAGATCTTGGTAAAGTCGGAAAGGTCGCCCCAAAACGAATGACGCACAAAGGGTTAATTCTATCCATAAGCCTTTTATATGCCGTATTTTCCCTTTTAAACTTATGCGGCTCATCGATAATAACGATGGGTCTTGTGGATTTTAAGGTGTCGTATGGATTTGAAAATGTTCCAAACAAGGTCTGGTCGTATTCATTGTCCATTGTAGCTTTAGATAACAGCATACCGCTTGACATCAACAGCGTGCTTATTCTTCCTTTTTCAAGACGCGTGCCTCTTGCAAAGTCGGAAATAGCCTGCGGAAACATCTTTCTGCCCTTTCGCTTGCTTTGGGCATTCAATACAAAAAGACTTATTCTCTTATCCGGATAGAGGTCTGCAAAATGGACTTTGGCATAATCGGATTCGATAAAGGATTTTGTCCCTTCCTTGATTGGTGTTGTCGGCACCAAAATAATGAATTTATGAAATCCATATCTTTTATTCAGCTCATACATAAGCCGCGTATAGCAATAAGTCTTACCTGTACCGGTTTCCATGCGGACATCAATACCGAAGTTATCCGGCACGCTTGTCCGTAACTCCCTTGGTATTTCTTTTCCTTCAAAGTCTGATTGTATCGTACCAATATTACTTTTGATTTTTATATCGTCAGGTTCGAAAACAGGATTAGCAAACAGGTCATCCGTAGCTTTAATATCAGCCTTTTCAAAAACCTTACAAACTCGTTCGAGACACTCTGTTTGATGTGGTAATATACTTAATTTAATTCCCATATCAATACCTCTCGATGAGTTCTACTCTTTTATTATTTCTTAAATTAGCAAGATTTTTCTTGAGTTCGTGAAGAACATTGAAATGTATGGAGCTTGTATAAATGACAACCCTTGTAATATTAAGCTCCAGATTTTCTATTCTTCTTATAAGCTCCATGACATCTTCTGACTGCAAGCCTTGTTCAATGATATATAAGCTCCCTTCGATTTTATCTGCGATGTAACTTGATAACTTATATTCTTCTGCCTTGGCAGATAATCCATAACCGTCAAGAGTAAGATATGTGGTAAGAATAGCGTCTTTACCTTTCGCTTGTTCCGTATCAAAAATGCCGACTGTATCGTCAAGGACAAGTTTCGGGTTATCATCAAAGCTAAGGAGATCCGTTAAAACATCTTCTTTCAGTGTATTCAAATAGAAAGTCTTAAAACCATAATCAATTTCCCCATTTGTTTCTTCTTTGATCTTTTTCGCAGCACGACGGATTCTTTCACGACCAATTTCATCAATGGTTCTGTAGCCTGCTTTATAGGCAGGCTTATCCTCGTTTATCTGTTCTGGAAGCTGGACAAGAATAAATTTACGATTGCCACCATCCTCGGCATTCAGCTGCATAGTAGCATGAGCAGTGGTGGCAGACCCACTAAAGAAGTCCAGTACGATTGAATCATCAAAAGTAGATACATATAACAAATCCTTCAATAAAGAAACTGGTTTTGGGTTATCAAATACTCTACTAATGCCAAATAAGTTTTTTACTTCAGCAGTACCATTTCCACTTGAGTATTCCGGCTTATATAGTAATGTCTTCATTTTTTTACTCGGCAAATCTGTTAACATCGGTCTTTGCTTTTTATTTAATGAAATGCCATTATTAGTTTCAGTAATAATAATTTCATTAAGCTGGCGTTGGAGCGTGGGATAGCCCCAACGCCATCTTGCCTTTTGTTTATTAACAAAAGGCAAGATGGCGGTATACCCTTCTGACTCTTTCTCTAAGATATAATCGTTCAAAATATCATCGTTAAACATTTTAGTTGTGCTATCAAATAACAACTTGATAATTTTTTTATCAGGCAACTCTAATTTATTATTCTTAAATAAAATTGGAAACCATAAATTAGGTCTATGTTCCCGTGGCGCATTCTGCCCTGTAGAAATTAGAGACGCACCTTTTTTATAATATCCTAATTCATCAATCAT
>CAUSIX010000238.1:0-3383 GCA_963531555.1 uncultured Oribacterium sp. | reverse complement strand
TGCCCACTTCCTCCTGCTGCACAAACTGGAGCATTTCCTCCACAGAATCCGCTTTTAAGCACTCAATGTCATTGTTCATAAAGAGCAGGTACTCTCCATGGGAAAAGCCCACCCCGAAGTTGTTGATTGCGGAGTAGTTAAACTCTCTCTCCCAGCGCACCACTCGTACCGCCTTGGTATGAAACTCTCCATATCTTGCCGGGAATTCCTCCTGAATCTTTTCATAGTAGGCAAATGTCTTTTCCTCTATGGAATTGTTCTCCACCACAATCACTTCCAGATAGGGATAGCTCCCGGCAAAGAGAGAGCGAATCGCCAAATCCAAATCTTCGCTATGATCTTTACTCGGGATAATCACGGAAATCAGAGGAAGCTCCCCTTCCTTCTTCTCCAAGGCATAGTGGCAATGATAATAGCCGTAGGTAATGCCCCGTTCCACCTTTTCAATGGGAAGCCCAAGGCGCTTCGCATGGTCGAAAACCGCCCGCTCTCCGGCAGTAAAGGCATAGAGCTTTGCCTCCGGATTCTGGGCTGTGGAAAGTTGATGAGAACGCCAATGATAGAGCACCTTCCTGATATGGATAATCGTAGAAGAAGTAAAGAGCGCCGCTTCCTGCGCCTTTTTCTCCTCTTCACTGAGGCCTGCCGCCTTTTCCCTTCTTTCCGCCTCCTCACAAAGTCGCAAAATCAGATCATAGTCCTGAGCACCGTCATATTCCTTCTGCTCGTAAATCTTCTCTCCCTCTTCTCCCTCTTTCGCTACTGCATCTAATAAAGAACGCTTCGCAATCAGAAGATGGCAGAAATAATTTACACTACGGAGAAGTTCCGGGCTGTAGTCCGGCTTAAAGTGAGGCTCAAAATAATAGGCGGAGGCAAAATCAATCTTGTCCTCATCACTGTAGAGAAGCTCCGCCTTAGGATGCTCCTTGATGGTTTTCGCAATGGTATACAACGCATCCTCCGTAAGCTCATCATCATGGTCGGAGAAAATGATGAAATCCCCCTTGGCCATGGCGATGGCGGCATTGGTATTTCCGGAAATGCCCAGATTCTTGGGAAGGGCGGTAAAACGTACTCTGCTGTCCTTCTCCTGATACTCCTTTAAAACCGCAAGAGGGAACTTTTCTCCATTTTCCAAGGAATCCTCGGAAAGTTCGGAAGCATCCGCAAGGCAAATTTCAAAATGGGGGTAGGTCTGGGACAAAATGCTGTCTAAGAGTCTTCGTAAAAAAGCCTCCTTGGGACGGTACACCGGAATTACAATGGAAAAAAGCAGGGGATTCTCCCAAACTTCCGCCCTTTGTCTCGAAAGCTCTTCCGCTCCGGTTTTTTCCTTTTTATACCATTCGTTATAGTCGTAATCCTCTTCAATACTCTTTAGCTTTCGCACACTCTTATGCCAAAGAGCGGAGAGACCGCCCTTTTTCAAGGTATCCTTTACTGCCTCCACCGTTTCCCATTGGAAAAGGGCCAGGAACTTCTCCATCTTCTTGTGGGCATGAGAGTTAAAGGACTCGATTTTTTTATCATCAAAGGCAAAGCGGCGAAGCTGATGATCCACCTCGAGCAAAAGCTCCACCCTTTCGCCCTTCGAGAGCTCATAGGGTGTGTCTATAGAAAAGCCCAGCTTTCTTTTGATTTTCTTCCCGTTTTCCTCCTCGTACTTCGGGAAATAGGCTTCATTTACGGTTTCCCGCTCCACTTCCTCATAGGAAAACTCTCTTTTCTCTCCCTGTCTTCCTCGGACGGATATCTCAACAGGCGTCTCCGGATCTCTTCCGAAGGCCCAGCCCTGAATATGCAGTTTTCCTTCTCTTACTAAGGCAATATCAATCTTTGCTCTCATTTTCTCTTACACCTCTTCCGCGGTACTTTCATTCTGCGCCGGCTGTTCTGTAAAGTTCAGTCTCTCTTCCTCCACCACGAGCGGCCTCTTCATAACTCTTTGATTAATGGATAAAATATACTCTCCCAAAAGTCCGATAAAAAAGATTTGCACAGAGCCGAGAAATAGCATTCCAATCAGCATCGGAGCCATCCCTGCAGGGAAACGATCCCACCAGATCAGCTTCATGATGAGATATAGGAGGCCGACCAGCATGCTGATTCCCGCAAAGATCCCACCAAAAAATACCGCTAAGCGAAGCCCCACCTTGGTATAGCTGGTAAAGCTCAGCATAGCCGCATCGTATAAGGTATAGAAATTGTTGTGGGTAACTCCTGCCCGGCGCTTCGGCTGGGTATAGGGGATATCCTTCCTTCTGTAACCAAGCTCCGCTACAATACCACGCAGGAAGGGGGTGGGATCATCCAAAGATTGCATCACCGAAATAAAGCCTTTGTCGTATAGGCCAAAACCCGTAAACTGGCTGATTTGATCGACCGAGGACATTTTCCGGATAAGCTTATAGTAAATACCTCGAAGCGCATACATGAGCTTCGACTCGTTACTCTCTGTCTTCACACCGATCACAATGCGGTAGCCCTCCTCCCAGGCCTCCACAAACTTCGGAATCATTTCCACCGGATCTTGGAAGTCCGCCGCCATAAGAATGGTCGCGTCTCCCGTGCTGTTCAGCATCCCGTAGTAAGGGGAGTTGAACTGCCCGAAATTCTTGGCATTAAAAATCGCCTTAATTCCCTTATCTTCCTTGCAAAGCGCTCTTAAGTTCTCCCGCGTCTTATCCTGTGAGTCGTTGTCAATAAAGAGAAGCTCATAATGATAATTCTGCAGCTTCTCCCGAAAACAAGTTCTAAGAGCATTCGCAAGGGGAACGACATTTTCCTCCTCGTTATAGCAGGGAATGACAATACTGATGGTTTTCTTCAAATTCCAACCTCTTTTCTATCCTTTTAAATCGGTAAACATGGAAAACTTTTACGGCCTTTCTACACTTCTAAATCCGTATATACCAAGACTTTTACAGCCGCTCTGTTCTTCATATCATACAGTGCCGCTTCTATATTTTCCATACCGCAGTAGCTTTTCGTAAAAAATGCGCTCGGATGAAAATCCTTTTCCCGGACAATCTTCATAATTTTCTCAAGATGCGCTCTTCCGCCCTTAGAAAGCGAGAAGACAAAGCTCTTTCCCGCCATCCCCTTTCCTAAGGAAAATTTCGGTAAATAGAGGGCGTCTACCGCCTTCTTTTCTCTCTCTTCTCCATCAATGAGATAGCGGAGCGGTTTTCCGGAAAGCTCTTCCGTAACAATGTCCTCATCCGCCCCGAAATAGGCCACATTGCTGACCACGCCGCCTCCGTATTTTACCATGTCGGAGGCTTCGCAAAGAGCATATTCATCTCCGCCGCAAAGGAGTACCCTATCCACCCCTTTTCCGGCAGTCCTGTTCCAAATCTCGTTCACAATAGAAGAATTGG
>CAUSIX010000237.1:0-3401 GCA_963531555.1 uncultured Oribacterium sp. | reverse complement strand
GGATAAAAACGCATTAAAAGATTAATTAAAGTCGTCTTTCCGCAGCCGGTAGGGCCGACTATGGCAATGGTCTGCCCGGGCTCTACCTCCAAATTAAAGTCCGTTATCAGCTTCTGTTCCTTTTGATAGGAGAAATCCACATGGGAGAGCGCCACTTTTCCGCTGATTTCCGTTCCCAATTCCTGCGTTTCTTTTGTTCTGTCCATGGGTTTTTCATCCAAAAAGGAAAATACCCGAGAGGCGGAAGCTAGAGAATTTTGCAGCTCCGTAATCACGGAAGTAATGTCATTAAAGGGTTTTGCATATTGGGTGGCATAGGCTAGGAGGGAGCTTAAGCTTCCTACGGAAAGCATCCCGAGAATGGCGAGATATCCGCCGATTCCGGCAACAAGCGCATAGCCCAGAGCATTTAAAAAACGGGTCAGAGGGTTCACGAGAGAGCTGTAGAAATTCGCCTGCATACTGGATCTGGACATCTTCTCATTCTTCTCCCGGTAGAGCTTCTCCATATCCTCTTCCTTTTGGAAAGCCTGAATCAACTTGATATTCCCTACCACTTCCGTTGTAAAGCTCGAGGTCTCTCCTCTTTCCTTGGACTGCCTTTGGAAATAAATATAGGCACGCTTTGCAATAAATTTCGCAATAAAATAGGAAAGCGGGGTTATCAGAAGCAGGATAACGGCTATCTTCCACTCCAAAATAAAGAGAAATACTGCCGTTTCTATGACCGTCAGTACAGCCTGCAAAAATTGATTTAATCCCATAAGAATTCCTTGGGAAAATTGCTCTATATCCGTTGTTAATCTGCTGAGTAAGTCTCCGGGCTTTTCCTTATCATAATAGGCAATCGGAAGTTTCTGCATATGATGGATGCAATTCCGTCGGAGATCTTCCACGAGCTTATAGCTTAAATAGGTATTCACCTGATTCATGCACCATTGGAAAAAAACTGTAAGTACTAAAATAAGAAGCATAATGAGGAGAATCCGGAACAGGCCTGTGAAATCCGCCTTTCCTTTTCCCGGCAAATGGTCGATTCCCTTTCCCATCAGAATAGGAAGGGTCAGGGATAAAACCACAGTTAAAAATGAGAGAAAGAAGGATAAGAATATCCAAAGCTTATAGACCTTGGCATATTGCAAGATTCTTCGAAAGACCTTACCTTGGGTATATTTTTTCTCCTCCATTTACAACTCCTCTTTTTTAAGCTGGGAAAGGCAGATCTCCTTGTATACCGGAGAACTCTCCAAAAGCGCCTTGTGCTTTCCCATACCGACTATTTTTCCCTGATCCATGACGATAATCTTATCCAGGTCTCGGATACTGGCCACTCTTTGTGAAATAATGAGTTTATTTTCTACTCTTTTATAGGCGGAAAGTGCATGTCTAAGTTTTCTTTCCGTAGCAAAATCCAGTGCGGAAGAAGAATCGTCCAAAATCAGGAATTTAGCCTCTCCTACCAAAGCTCTTGCAATGCAAAGCCTCTGCCTCTGTCCTCCGGAAAAATTCTTTCCCTCCTCTGTAACAGGAAGTTCCAGTCCCTTTCCCTTTTCCTCTATAAATTCCTTCGCACAGGCCATATCGAGCGCTTCCCAAAGCTCTTTATCCTGCGCATTTTTTTCTCTCCAAAGAAGATTCTCTCTAACGGTTCCGGAAAACAGCACCGCTTTTTGCGGAACAAGCGCTATAGAACTATAGAGCTCTTCCTTCGCATAGTCTCGCCCGTTTTTCCCGAAGAGTCGGATTTCTCCGCTATAGCAGGGGTAAAAGCCGGATAGAAGAGAAATCAGAGTCGTCTTTCCGGAACCCGTTCCTCCGATGATTCCTAAACTTTCTCCTTTTTTTACGGAGAAATTCAAGTCGGAAACGGCATATTCTCCATTATTTCCATAGGAAAAGGAAACATTTTGAAAAACGATGGCTTCTTCCTCATCCTTAGAGGTATTATCTTCCGTGTTCCACTTTGAATCATTCTCTGTTTCAGCGTTCTCCATGCTTCCGGATTGTCTTGATAAATCTGAAGAGGCCTCTTCTGCCTGTTCCTTTTCTATCGAAAAAACCTCTTCCACTCTGTCTAAACTGGCGAGTCCTTTTAAAATGAGGATAATCAAGTTGGCAAGCTTCAGGAGCTCTCCGAGAATCTGACTCATATAGTTCGTAAGAGCAACTACATTTCCCTGAAAAAGCCTGCCGTCGTTCACCAGTTTAGAACTAAAATACAAAATTCCCATAAGACCGAGCTGAATAATCAACATGCTTAGAGGATTCAGTAAGGAAGAAATCTTTCCCACTTTTACCTGCATGGCCGTATAGGCTTCATTACTTTTCTGAAAGCCCTCCTCTTCCTTTTTTTCTCGGTAAAATGCGCGAATTACACGGACACCGAGAATATTCTCCCGAACCTGCTTCGTAATTCTCTCCAGCGCTACTTGAATCTTCTTGTAAAGAGGCATCGTAATCAGCATGATTCCGAAAATAAGGACGGAAAGAAGAACCAGCACTAAGATAAATAGCAGAGAAATGGAGGGAGAAATCCGAAAGGCCATAATCACTGCCCCGAACACAATAAAGGGGGAACGGAGAAACAGGCGTAAAACCATGTTTACCGTGGATTCAATCTGGAAAATATCGGGACCGAGCCTTGTCAGTAAGGAGGAGCTTCCAAGCTCGTCAATATTGCTGTAGGAAAGAGTAAGTACCTTGTGAAATAAGGCATTGCGATAGGACTGTCCCACATGCATCGCCACTTCCGCTGCAAAATACTGTGCCACAATCGCGCAAGACAAGCCGATTAGGGCAAGAAGCAATAAGAGAAAAAGGCTTTTCCAGATAATTGCCGCATTTCCCTTTTGAATTCCTCTATCTATCATATAGGCAATGACCATGGGAACAAAGAGCTCAAAGAGGCTTTCCAAACATTTGAAAAGCGGTGCAATGATACTCTTCCCTTTTAACTCAGAAATATACGATAATAGCCTTTTCATACTTCTTCCTTCGTTTTTACTTTAAATACAAATCAAATAGTTCTCTTGCAAGAGGCGCCGCCGTTTTTCCGCCGGTATCTCCATCCTCCACCAAAACAGAGACAGCAAGCTTCGGATTGTCCATCGGAGCAAAGCCCACAAACCAGGCATTGGTCTTCAGCTTTCCGCCTTCCTTCACTTGTGCCGATCCCGTCTTTCCGCAAACCTGATATGCCTTGGTTTTTAAAGCGGAAGCCGTTCCCTCCGTAACGACAGAACGCATAAATTGTTTCAAAGCATCGCTCTCGGAAGAAGACATCAGTGTAATTTCTTCTCCCTTTGGAAAATGATGCACCGCCGTTCCTTCTATTGACTTTACTTCAGAAAGAATGGTCGGATAAATGAGTGTCCCGTGGTTTGCTATGGCTGAAACCATGC
>CAUSIX010000236.1:0-3402 GCA_963531555.1 uncultured Oribacterium sp. | reverse complement strand
GGATACGGAGCTGAGTCTTTTTGAGGGAGAGAAGCTTCTTTTTAGAGATAGAGGGGATTTACAATGCACGGAATACGGTATTTCCGGCATTGTGGTTTTTCAATGCAGCCGCCTGGTGCATGAGCTTTTGGAAAAAAACGGAAAGGCAATGCTTTCTCTTTCCTTCTTTCCGGAGTTTAAAGAAGAGGAGTTCCTTAGCTTTTTACTGAAAAGAAAAGAAGAAAGAAGCGCGCAATATGGAAGAGATTTTCTCCTAGCACTCCTTCCGGATAAGCTTGTGTCCGGTCTATTCCAAAAAGCACATTTTCCCGTAGACAAAACGCTTTCAGAGATTTCCAAAGAGAACATCGGAGAGCTTTGCAGGCTGCTTTTTCATTTTCCTTTTAAAGCAAGTAAAATAGCGGATTTTACGAAGGCGCAGTGTACTGCGGGAGGGGTTTCCGTTTCGGAAGTGTATCCGGAAACCATGGAGAGTAAGCTTTGCCCGAAGCTTTATTTTGCGGGAGAAATCCTGGATGTAGATGGACTCTGCGGGGGCTATAACCTGCATTTTGCCTTCGGCTCGGGAATCCTTTCGGGCAGGGCAATGGGGAGAAGAAATGATTAGAATTTCGCAAATAAAAATGGAGCTTTTTCACCAAGAAGAGGAAATTAAGAAAGCTGCTGCGAAGCTTTTACATCTGGACAGTTCCGTGATTTCCGATTTCTTGATTGAAAGACGCTCTATAGATGCCAGAAAAAAGCCGAAGCTTTACTTTGTGTATTCGGTTTATCTCAGTTTAAAAGGGGTAAATGAAGAGAAGCTTGTGAAAAAGCTTCGCTCGAAGGATATCGTTCTCACAGCACCGGTGCGCTATAAAGCTCCGAAGCTTCCCTTGGAAATAGAGGGAGTAGCGCGGGAAGAGTATTTTCAAAAGGAAGAAAACAGGCCTGTTATTGTCGGTTTCGGGCCTGCCGGTATGTTCTCGGGACTCCTTCTTGCAAGAGCCGGGCTTCGTCCCATCATTTACGAGAGAGGACAGGCGGTAGAAAAAAGACAGGAAGCAGTTACAAGGCTTTGGACGGAAGGAAAGCTTGATCCAAACTCCAACCCGCAGTTTGGAGAGGGAGGAGCAGGAACCTTTTCGGACGGAAAACTGAACACCTTGGTAAAGGACAGCTGCGGCCGCTCTCGTTTTGTTTTGGAAACTTTTGTTCGATACGGTGCAAAGGAAGAGATTTTATACGATGCAAAGCCTCATGTCGGAACAGATGCCCTGATTTCCATTGTGGCCTCTCTTCGAAAGGAAATAGAGAGCTTGGGTGGAGAAGTTCGTTTTGAGAGCCAATATCATTTTGAAAAGAATGAAAAAAGACCGCTCATTATTGCCATAGGGCATAGTGCAAGAGATAGCTTCCGGGAGCTTTATGCGCTGGGGTATCCCATGGTTGCGAAGGACTTTGCGATGGGATTTCGTGTGCAGCATGAGCAAAAAGATATAGACCTTGCGCTTTACGGGGAAATAGACGAAAAGACGAGAGCACTGCTTGGTGCGGCAAGCTATAAAATCAGTCATCACACAAAGCATAACCGTGCCTTTTACAGCTTCTGTATGTGCCCGGGAGGCTATGTTGTAAATTCCTCTTCAGAGGAAGGCGGGCTTTGCGTGAACGGCATGAGCTATAGCGGTAGAGACAGCGGAAAGGCCAATTCCGCCATTATTTTTTCCGTTTCCAAGGAAGAATACGGGGGAGAAACGGATCCTTTAGCAGGAATTGCTCTGCAAAGGGATTTTGAAAAGAAGGCCTTTCGCTTAGCAGGAGGAAAAGTTCCTTACAGTAGGTACGACAAAATTAAAAATGTCGTAAGCGAAGTGGGAACACAAACCCTTATGCTGAAAGGGCAGGGAGAGGAATGTGATATTTCGTCCCTGTTCCGTTTGGAAAACTACCCGAAATTAAGTCATTTGGAGGAGGATTTCGTGGAATCTATGGAAGCCTTCGAAAAGAAAATCAAAGGCTTTTCCAAGGGAAATACCTTGGTCTACGGTGTAGAAAGTCGTACTTCTTCTCCGCTTCGTATTCTTAGGGGAGAGGACTACAGCACTATGGGAAGGCGGATTTATCCTGCAGGAGAAGGTGCGGGATATGCCGGAGGGATAATGAGTGCCGCAATGGACGGCTTAAAGGTAGCGGAAAGTTTGATTTTGTCTTATGATAAGCAGGGGTAAAATTCATTTCATTGCTATTGCTTTGTTTTAGAAAGTATGAGAATTGGGGCACGCTCTCGCTAACCTCGCCCAGTAGCAGTACTAAGCTTCAATCTTCGCTTCGCTTGATTTCAGCAAGTACTGACGGGCTCAGATTACCCCATATTCTCATACTTTCAAAACAAATAATGAGATGAATTTTACAGCTATATAATTGAATCCGTTTAAAGTATAGAGAGGAAATTTGTAGTGAAGGATTTAGTGTTTGAAGAGATAGAGAAGAATGCGCCGAAGGAGGAGCCTGCTCGACAGCTTTATTTTATAGAGGCTCTTCGTTCTTTTGTGGAGATGAAGAAGGGCGAAGGATATGAGGCGAAAGCCATGGTCTCGGTTATCGGATGCCAGATGTCTGCAAAGGACGGAGAGAAGCTGCAAGGAATTTTAGAAGAAGCCGGTTATCAGAGCACGGAGTCGGAAGAGGAAGCGGATGTGATTCTCTTTACGACCTGTACCGTCCGGGAAAATGCCAACCAGAAACTCTACGGCAGAATCGGGCAGTTAAAGCATTTATATAAAAAGAATAAGGACATGGTAATCGGGATTACCGGGTGCATGATGCAGGAAAAGGATGAGGTGGAAACCATTCAAAAGAAATATCCTTATGTGCATCTTATTTTCGGTACGCACAATATCTATAAGCTTGCCGAGCTTCTTTTGGAGGCTTTGATATCCAAGGAGAGAAAGGTGGAAACCTGGGAGGATACAAATCTTATCGTGGAAAATCTTCCTTCCAAGCGGAAATATCCTTTCCGTGCGTCTGTTAATATCAGCTTCGGCTGTAACAATTTCTGTACCTATTGTATCGTTCCTTATGTACGCGGACGGGAAAAATCCAGAGATTCGAGAGAAATCGTGAAGGAGTGCGAGGCTTTAGTGCAGGACGGCGTGAAGGAAATTATGCTGCTTGGGCAGAATGTAAACTCTTACGGCTTGGACAGGGAAGAGGAACTGTCTTTCCCGGAGCTTCTTCGCACGGTTGCAAAGATTCCGGGACTTCGGAGAATTCGTTTTATGACGCCGAATCCGAAGGATTTTTCGGATGAACTTCTTTCCGTAATACAGGAAAATGAGAATATCTGTAATCATATTCACCTCCCCTTACAGTCGGGCTCCACGAATATTTTAAAAAGAATGAACCGGCATTATACGAAGG
>CAUSIX010000235.1:0-3409 GCA_963531555.1 uncultured Oribacterium sp. | reverse complement strand
GAAGTTGGTCTTGTACAGGACAACTTTTCTGATGAAAAGTTTGTCCTTTCGTAACGGATACTAAGCGAAAAACTGCGTTTCTCTTGTTTTTCGCAAGTACCGACGGGCTCAGACTACCCCACATTCAGACCTATATTGCTGAAAATTTATTTATCATTTTGATTTTTTACAGCCCCTTTTTATTCATAACGAGTATCGCACGCAAAGCATGCGATATCTCGTTTTCTATTCCTCTCTCTCCGGGAAAAGGAGAGAAAGCGTAAATCTCAACTAAAATATTTACTAAAATTATTGACTCATTACTAGTAAAATGATACCCTTTCTATATTAAAGGAAGCCTGTGATATTTACTTTTTTATGGGATGGGGAAATCGTATGGAAAGAATAAAAAAGCAGTGGGAAAATGAAGAACTGATCATGATTGGAAGAGAGGAAGCAGTGGCGGACTTTCACCACAAAGCGGAGCATGAAAAAGTTCTTTCTTTAAACGGAGAGTGGAATTTTCTTTATCTGAAAGCACCGGAGTACTCCCCTGAAAACTTTTATGAGGAAGATTTTGGGGATCGGGAATGGAAAAAGATTCCTGTACCTTCTTGCTGGCAATTTTATGGTTATGGGCAAAAACACTATACGGATGTATGGTATCTCTTTCCGATTAATCCGCCCTTTGTGCCGTCCGATAACCCCTCCGGAATCTACAGAAGAAGCTTTCACTTGGAGAAGAAGGAAGCGGGAAAGCGGTATTTGCTTCGCTTTGACGGCGTAAGCAGCGCCTTTGATGTTTGGGTGAACGGAAAACATCTGGGCTACAGTAAAGTAAGCCGTTTAGGCTCATCCTTTGATGCCTCGACGTTTTTACGTGAAGGTGAAAATAGGATTTGTGTCAGAGTGTACCAGTGGTCGGACGGAACGTATCTTGAGTGCCAGGATATGTGGTGGTTTTCCGGGATCTTCCGAGAGGTAAACTTGATTTCCGTTCCGGAAAAAGGCATAGAGGATATTGCTATCCTTGCGGATTACCGGCATGAAAACGGCTCCGGAAAGCTTCGGCTAAAGGTGGATTTAGGGGGAAAACATAGCGCTTTGCAAGAGGCGCGTTTCTTAGAGGAGGAAACTACTTTTAAAGAGGATGTCACCCTGGAAGAGGAGAGTGGCTCACAAGAGGACAGCTCTATTACGGTTTTGCTAAAAGATAAGGCAGATACTCCGCTTTTCCGCGAAAGAGTCCGCTCTGCTAAGGAGGACGGAAGATTCAGCGTGAATTTTGTAAAAGAGTTGGAGGCTGTTCATCCCTGGAGCGCGGAAGATCCTTACCTGTATGAGCTTGAGATTGCCCTGGAAAGGGACGGAGCAATTGTGGATGCTGTGACGATGCCTGTCGGATTCCGAAGTATAGAAGTAAAAGGAGAGAACTTTTTAGTAAACGGAAAAGCTATTTTACTCAATGGCGTAAATATGCATGATTTTTCTCCGACCGGAGGGCTCACGGTACAAAAAGAAGAGGTGAAGCAGGATCTTCTCAAAATGAAGCGCTGCAATATCAATGCTATCCGTTGTTCTCATTACCCGAAGGCGAGCTGGTTTTACTCCCTTTGCGATCAGTACGGATTTTATGTCATTGACGAAGTGGACTTGGAAACCCATGGTTTTGAATGGATTGAGCGTTATGAGTGGCTGAACGACCTTAAAAGCTGGGAAGGGGCTTTCTGCGACCGTGCGGTAAGAATGGTGAAGGAGCATAGAAATCACCCCTCAATCATCATGTGGTCACTCGGAAACGAGTCTTCGGTCGGACAAAACTTTGTAAAAATGGCGGAAACGATTCGCGCACTGGACCGGTCTCGTCTTATTCACTATGAGAGTGATGCCAAGGCGGACATCGCGGATGTGTATTCCACGATGTATACACGCCTTGACGGAATGGTGAGAATTGCGGAAGGAAACGATGCACACGGAAAGCCTCATATTCTCTGTGAATACGGGCACAGCATGGGAAACGGACCGGGAAATTTAAGAGAGTATCAGGATCTTTTTGAGAAATATCCGCGTCTTCAGGGCGGATTTATCTGGGAGTGGTATGACCATGGACTGAAGGAAGTGGGGAAAGAGGGACAGACCATCTATTGCTACGGAGGAGATTACGGAGACAAACCCAATAACGGAAATTTCTGTATTGACGGATTATTACGACCGGACAAAGTCATGTCTTCCGGATTACTAAACTATAAGCAGGTGATTGCCCCGCTGGTTCTTGAAATGTTCAATGCGGCTGAGGGAGAATTTGCACTTCGGAGTAAACGGTATTTCCGGGACAGTAGCGATACGGTTTTAGAGTATCGAATCTGGAGCGGAGAAAGAACACTTCTTACGGGAAGCCTTCCTGAGCTTGTGGTGGATGCGCAGTCTTCGACGCGCTTTCAGATTCCGGAGATTCCGGAACTCCTAAAACAGCGGGAAAACCGGGGGTTTGGAAAAGATATTGAAAAAGATATGGGAAAAAAGATGGAAAAAGATGCAATCTACATTGATTTTTGCATGTTATATCGAGAAGAGAATGCCTTTGCGAAGAAAGGAGAAGAGCTTTCCGCGCAGCAGTTTGTTTTGAGAGAAGAAGACTACTGTAGTGCCAAGACCGGTCTTGGAATGGGAGGTTCCGAAGATACAAAGTCTTTTCTTGCCTCTGCTGAGGAGCACACCGATTCTGCAGAGCTTCTTTCCTCCTCCATGGAGACTTCCGAGACAGCCGAGTCAAGGGAAATTCGCGTAGAAGAGAACAATACCGCCCTCTCCTTTAGCAATGAAAACTTTGCAATACAGTTTAATAAGGTAAGCGGTAAGCTTGAGAAACTGAGTTACAGCGGAGAAGACTATATTACAAGCGGTCCCGTCCTCAATATGCTTCGGGCAAATATCGATAACGATATGTATAAGGTGAAGGATTGGAACGAAAAGTACTTTATCTATAAGCAGCAGGAACAGTTAGAGGGCATCCGCTACCGAGAGGAGCCGTTTGGCTACAGCGTTCTTGTGAATACACATTTCTCCGCCCTAAGCATGGCGTTCGGCTTCAAAGGAGAATACAGTTATAAGATTTATAGAGACGGCACTGTGGAGCTGGAGCTTTCTATGAAGGGCTTCCAATACAGCAGCTTTGCGCCGGAATTCCTTCCGAGAATCGGTGTTGAGCTTTGTGTAGCGGGAAAGCTTTCCGAAGTATCTTGGTACGGCCTCGGGCCGGAGGAAAACTATCCGGATATGCAGGAACATACGCGAATCGGCATTTACAAAAAGCAAATAGAGGAGATGCATGAGAACTATGTGATGCCGCAGGAGAACGGGCATCGCGAAGGAACGCAGTGGATTACACTCGGAAATTCCGAAGGAAGCCTGCAGATTGTAAGTACGAATC
>CAUSIX010000234.1:0-3411 GCA_963531555.1 uncultured Oribacterium sp. | reverse complement strand
GCATTCTTCCGTTTCCAAGATAAATCCCCACATGACCGGAATAAGCAAGTACATCTCCGTGTAAAGCATTTTCCAAAGAACCTACATTCGCCCCTGCAGAACGAATCTCTGCTGAAGAATGCGGAAGGGAAATTCCAAAATGTCCAAAAATACTTACTAAAAAGCCGGAGCAATCCGATCCGTGAACCAAACTTAATCCCCCATACCTATAGGGGCGCCCGATGAACTGCATAGCATAATCCACCACCTGCTGACTTCTACTTACCGTATCACCTGTCAGAACATCCTCGGAGAAAAGGATTTCACTTTGATCTTCCTTGGAAATGATTTCTCCCGCATCGCTAAACACCAAAATATCATCTTCTTGCGCATTCGGTGCAGCGAAGCTTGGCAATGCATGGAAAGCGGACACGGCACAAACGCAAATTCCAAAACTGATTATCCCTTTTTTTATATTATGAAGAACGGAATTCCCTAAGTTCTTTCTTTTTGCCTCTTTGGGTTCTACCCCCGCTGCCAAAAAACTAGTCTTTACTTTTCGCATAAAATCTCCTCAAAAGAAAACTCAAACCTCAGTTTACAATGCTAGATTCTAGAAAAAACTTATGAAGAAATTAAAAACACAGTATGAAGATTAGCTGACAGTTTCTTACGAAGAAGCTTGGTTTTTTACCGTTTTCATACCGTGTTTTTTACAATTTTATGACATTTTGGGCCTTTATATAAATATATTTAACTATATGTCGGATTCTCTTTTTTCTATTACGTATCTCTGCCTCTATCCTTTATTCCTTTCTCTTATATCTTTTCTTTATATTTTGCTTTTATATCTTTATCTCTTTCTCTTATTTCTTTTCTTTATTTCTTTTCTTTATCTCTTTCCTCTTCTTTTCTTTCTCCCAAGGGAGTATAGCCGATGAGCTTTTCCGAAACAGTTCTGTCAAAGAAATGTACTATCGGTCCCAAGCAAAATGCGGAAAGAAGAGTCCCTATTCCTACAAGACCTCCCGTAAGAAAGGTTGCCAAAGCACAGAGTCCGTCGGTAAACATTCTGCAGGCAAAATAATGCTTTTTCGTTTTATCCCGAAGTCCCAACGAAAGATAGTCATAAGGAGCAATTCCAAGATCTGCCGTCTGGTACAAGGATACCCCTAAAGAAGTGACGACAACGGCTATGCCCGCCCAAACAATCTGGATAAATAGCCCCTGTTCCTCCGCAAGCCCGAAATTTTTCGCCAGCAAGCCATAGAAAAAGCTCACTACATAACCTACCAAAACCCCGTTTACAAAGGTTCCCGCTCCGATATATTTTCTACCGAAAAGAATCTGCACTATCAGAAAGATAATATTGGCATACAAGTTTTGGAGTCCTAGAGAAATGCCGAAAATTTCCGCTAAACGCATGTTTAAAGCGGAAATCGGATCATTTCCCAAATGAGACTCCTTAAATAAGGCTATTCCGATAGAAATAATAAACACGCCAAGAACCATGCCTAGGTATCTTTTAAGCATTACCCTGTCCTCTCTCTTGAAACCGCTTACGGATGTATCCAACTAGGAGGATATTACGGATGCACTACTATTGGACAGCCTCTCTGAATCCTGCCGTAAAGCTCTGCCGCCTTGTTTCTCGGCAAATTAATACAGCCGTGGGAACCGTTATTCACATAGATATCCCCGCCGAAACGAGAACGCCAGCTTGCATCATGCAGTCCCACTCCGCCATTGAAGGGCATCCAGTAATTCACATGCGCTTCATACTCCGGCTTTCCGTTAATCATCTTTCCTCTAAGCGTGCGATTGGTTTCTTTTCCCTTTAAGAAAAATACTCCTGACGGAGTGGCTCTTTCCCCGCGAAGCATCCCCGTCACCGTCGGGCTCTCCCAAACGAGATTGCCTCCCTCATAGTAATATACATGTTGCATACCGAGATCGATTTCCAAAAAGGTCGTTCCGAACTGAGGCTGCTCATACTGAGCGGGTCTATAACTATATGCCGGTTCTCTCTCCATGGTCCGGAAAGAAGAAATAGCCTGCTTTAAAGCTTCCTTTTCCGCCTGCACATTGATATGAAGTGCATAGGGACTCACCATCGCAATATCTTTCCCGCTGGCAGAATGGAAAGAAACCGTATTTCCCGGGTTCCCGTATTTTCCTTCCAGATAATTGGCGTAAGCAAGGAGCTTATCTTCATTAAACTCCACTCCGGAAGCGGAGACACCTTTAACCATATCGAAAAGAGTCTCTCCTGAAAGGGTCTCTTTATGTCCTAAGATATTGGTGACTATTTCTACAGATTGCAAACGTTTCACCGCTTCTTCTTTGGCTTCCAAATCCGACTTATGCACCGTAATGCTTTCATAGAGTCCTCTTTGGCTTAAATCAATGGTATTCTCACCACGATTCAACGCGGAATAAACATTTTCATAAAACCTTGCTTCATCAAGAGAATTCCCCTCCACTTCGGGAACAATCTTTCCGCTTTCTTTATCGATATAAGCATTCGTTGTTTTTTTACTGTCCTTTATGCAAGAGAGTTGCCTAAGTTTTTCTTTCAGTTTTTCTTCATTAAAGCTCGCCTTACTTCCTTCCAAGGAAAAATCATATCGACCGTCGGGATTATCTTTTAACTCTTCCTTCCCTTCTTTCTCCAATACTTCCTGCAAATTGCTCGGTGCGAAAAGACGATAGCCTATTTCCGACCCCTTTATCGTCTCCGTCTTATCCTTTCCTTTAATATATAAAGTATAATTCTGACTATACTCTCCTTCCAAATAGGCCTTCGCCTCCTCTACCGTCTTTCCGGAAAGAGGTATTCCGTTTCCATAAGTCCCTAAAACGAAGCGGTCCAATGCAAAAGTACAATTAGCAAAAGACAAGCTGAACAACAATACGCCTAAGCAAAATCCTGTTTTTTTCATCCATTCCTCCAAAAGCGGTTTTTTATTTGACACTGGCGGCTAAAGCTACACCATCTTTTTTTCCGACGGCTATAGCTACACCTTTTTTGTTCCGACGGCTAAAGTGACACCGTTTTACTACGACAAGCATCTCCCATTGGACACTATCGCTCTATTCTACATCTTCTTTCTCAAATTGAGTAGTCAGAATAATAGAAAAGTGCCCGCTCAGATAAGCTAAATTATTCCTCCAATACTGAAGACCGATTGCCAAGAGTATATAAAAATAAGTGGTCGGATTTTTCCGTACCACCCATTTTTTTCATAAGAAGGTCAAGAACCAAATACTTTTTTTCTTAAAGCGATACCGGTCGGGCTCGCCGCCAAGCCGCCCTGTGCCGTTTCCTTGAGACTGGTGGACATGCTGTCTCCTACAGACTTCATAGCGGCAATACATTCATCTACCGGAATCTTTAAATCGATTCCGGAAAGAGCCATATCCGCGCTGGAA
>CAUSIX010000233.1:0-3412 GCA_963531555.1 uncultured Oribacterium sp. | reverse complement strand
GTATCCGAACGGAAAAAAAGGGGACAAAGGTATTTACTTCAATTAAGGATCAGGGAATCGGAATTCCCAAGAAGGATACTCAGAAAATTTGGGAGCGTTTTTATAAGACGGATCTTTCAAGGGTGAAAGATAAGAGAGGTACGGGACTTGGCCTTTCCATTGTAAAAGGGATAATCACTGCACATAAGGAGCATATTGACTGTATATCCACCGAGGGGGTTGGCACCGAGTTCATCTTTACCCTTCCCGTCTCGTTAAAAGAGGAGGCATAATCCTTGGACGAAAAAAATTTCATCAAAGAGAAGATAGTCGGACAGAAGATAAGCTGGAAAAAGAAAGTTGTAAAAGCCCTATCTTTCCTCTTTTCCGGAGGTGTTTTCGGCTTGGGTATTTTTTTGGTTTTGTTTTTTCTTCTTCCTATTCTTCCGGAAAAGAAGGAAGGAAAAGAAAAGGAAACGGTAGCCTTTACGGAAGAAGCAAGTACGGAAACGGAAAGCGGCACGGAAAAAACGGAAGCAATAGAGGATGTGGTACAGTCCGAGATTCAGAAACTGGATTTCCCGATTTCCGCCTATGATAGCATGATGGGAAATTTAAAAAGCATTATCCAGGAAGGGGAAAAGTCTCTGGTCGAGGTTATGGTATCGAGCGGAGGAGAAGATCTTCTTACAGCAGGAAAAGTAAGAGGAAATGCCATTATTTTAGAAAAAACAGAAGATAGTCTCCTGATTTTATACTTGGGAGAAGGAAAAAAAGAAGACAGCTATCATGTCCTCTTTTTCCGGGAAAAAGAGCTTGATGCGAATTTGGTGGCCATGAGTAAAAAGGACGGGATTCTGATTCTTGCCGTTCCGCTTGCCGCTTTTTCCGAAAAAGATTTGGAAAAGCTCAGTGTGATGCCGAGAGGGAATTCCCGTCTTATTCAAAGAGGAGAAACTTTAATCGGAATCGGTTCTCCAAGCGGGGAGCTGTATTCGACCGAAATAACGTACGCTTCCTATCTTTCTTATGATGTGCCCACCGTGGACGGCATTAGAGAGGACATTGCCGTACAAGGCCCGAAAGAGGGAGAGGGAAATGTATTCTACCTAAATACTGCAGGAGAATTTGTAGGATTTTGTACGGGAAAGCAGGGAGCATTTCCGCACATAACGGGTATTTCCGATTGTCTGGATATGCTGGAACATCTCAGTAACGGAAAAACTTTAGCTTATTTGGGCGTGAAGATACAAAATACGAGTAAAAGTATGATAGAATTAGGCATTCCGGAAGGAATCTTTATTTCCGAAGTGGAAGAGGGGAGTCCCGCCTATGCTGCCGGCGTGCAGGCGGGAGATGTTATCAAAAAGGTGAACGGGGAGGAACTTACAGGGGTAAAAGACCTGCAGGCAGCCTTACTGAAAGAAAGTCCCGGAAATCCTTTTCAAATCAGCCTCCTTCGCAATAACGGAAATCAGTATGTGGAAATGGAGTTTTCTTGTCCGCTGGGGACAAGGTAGGAAGGAATTTTTATGAGTGAACATATCCCTAACCCTAATCGCTTTATCGAGAATTTCAGGGATGGCACAAGAGTGAATAATGTGTATTTGGTGAAAATGAAAAACACGGCACTCACAAAAAACGGAAAAGAATACTTGAACGTGACTCTGCAGGATAGAACAGGGACGATTGACGCCAAGGTTTGGGATCCCTTTTCCCCGGGGATTTCCGAATTCTCCCCCTTAGACTATGTTTATGTAGAGGGAAATGTCGCTATCTATAACGGAGTCAATCAATTAAGTATTCAGCGTCTTTCCGTGGCAAGAGAAGGCAGCTACTTTCCGGAAGATTTCTTACCGGTTTCCAAACGGGACAGAGAGGAAATGAAGAAAGAGCTGCTCGGTATGATTTCCGCTTTGGAGAATCCCTTCTTAAGGAAGCTTTTAGAGAGTATCTTTGTGGAAGATAAGGTTTTTATGCAGGAGTTTTCTTTTCACTCTGCGGCAAAAACCGTGCATCACAGCTATGTGGGCGGCCTTTTGGAGCACACCTTATCCGTGGCCAAACTATGTCAATTTTATGCGGAGCACTATCCCGATTTAAACAAGGATATATTGGTTTCCGCAGCACTTTGCCATGATATCGGGAAAATGAGGGAGCTCAGTGAATTTCCGAGAAATGATTATTCGGACGAGGGACAGCTTCTTGGTCATATCATGATCGGTTATACCATGCTTTCCGAGAAAATTGCCTTGATTCCCGATTTTCCGACCGCGCTTCGCTCGGAATTTTTGCATTGCATTCTTTCCCATCACGGGGAACTGGAATTCGGCTCTCCGAAGAAGCCGGCTACTATGGAAGCTCTGGCCCTTGCCTTTGCGGACAATACGGATGCCAAACTGCAAACCATGCGGGAGTTTATCGAGCAGGGAGAGAAGTCCGGGAAGGCGAAGGAAGGGAATGGTTGGATCGGATACAATAAGCTCTTGGAGAGTAATGTGCGGAAGAGTATGTTCTAAGCTCCCCTTGTCCACTGCCATGTACTCATAGATGCAATAATAGAAAAAAGTATTATAGTATTTTCATAAAGACGCTCTCGCTCGATTCCGACGCAACGGTACTAAGCATCAAACTTCGCGGTGCTCGTTTTCTGCAAGTACCGGCGTCTCCATACGCTTTATTCCAATACTATCAATACTTTTTTTCTTAAAATACATAAATATTCATTCATGCATTAGAAAGGACATTGCTTTGATTCAGATTTTCTTAGATGAGTCTCTCCTTCCGTTTGAGAGTGATATTCGGGAGCTTTGTAAGGCTTTTTATCCGGGGGAGGATTTTCAGCTGCATACGCCGGAGGGTGTGCGGCTTATGGAGACGACGCAGGAGGAGAAGAATGCCTTAAAGCGTGCAAAGGAACAAAAGTCTGCCGTGCCCGTGAACAAGAAGAGCTTAAAACGGAAGGATGCGGAAAAACAAAATCGAATTCTGACAGAGGAGGGGATTTCCGACCCTTCTCTTTTCCGTCTGTCCTTGGATTTACGGGGAGCAGCGCTTCCTTTCAGCGGAAAGCGCACAAAGGATAAGTCGATTGTGAAGGCGTATCTTTACCGAATTTTAGAAGAAAAATGCGGGCGGAGTCTTCCTTGGGGGGATTTGACGGGGATTCGTCCGGTTTCCCTTTCCGGAAAACTCTTGGACGAATTGGAAAAGTCAAAAGCGCAAAAAGAACCAAAGGTGCAAGATGGTCAAAATCTTTCCAATACTCCCAATACTCCAAAAGCTGAGAATGCATTTTGTATGCAGGAAAAGAAAGTGGATCCGCAATTCTTTACTGCCCTAAAGGAGGAATATTGCCTCGAGGGAGAAAAGGCGGAGCTGTTGCATTTTCTTGCTTTACGGGAGAGAGAGATTTTACGGAGGGCGGAGGAAA
>CAUSIX010000232.1:0-3414 GCA_963531555.1 uncultured Oribacterium sp. | reverse complement strand
AGCCTCCTTTAATACTTTCCAGTTGAAAATGTAGATTCCCATGGACGCCAAATTGCTCTTCGGTTGTTTTGGTTTTTCTTGGAAATCTATAATCCTTCCTTGCTCATCCGTCACGGTAATACCGAAGCGACTTGCTTCTTCCATGGGTACCGGCATGGAAGCAATGGTAAGATCCGCTTTCATCGCTTTATGGTATTCCAGCATCACCTCATAGTCCATCTTATACACATGATCACCGGACAAGATCAAAACATATTCGGGGTCATAGTTCTCGATAAAGGCAATGTTTTGATAGATGGCATTTGCCGTGCCAGAGTAAAAGCCTGTTTCCTTTTGGGATTCAAAGGGCTGAAGTACTGTTACTCCACCTCTATTTCGGTCCAAGTCCCATGGAATCCCTATACCTATATGGGCATTCAGTCGGAGGGGTTGATACTGTGTCAAGACACCAACGGTATCTACGCCGGAATTGATGCAATTACTTAAGGGGAAATCAATAATTGAGTACTTTCCTCCAAAAGCCACTGCAGGCTTTGCAACATTCTTCGTTAGAACCCCAAGGCGAGAACCTTGGCCGCCTGCTAAAAGCATGGCGATCATTTCCTTCTTGATCATCTCGTCACCTCACTGCATCTAGGATTGTTCGCTCTGGCTGTGTCCAGATTATAGAAAATTGTGGTAAAAAAGAATCTCCTAAGTCTGGTAATTGAATTATAGCACGAACAAAAGCCGTTGGAAACAGCAAATACAAAATAATCACTATAAATCAAAATATATTCTTGTCATTTTTGGATAAATATTTATGTATGATTTTAATAAATGAATTTACAGCCTCCTATTTTTTGTATTTTTCTCTAACAAACAGACTTTAAAATGCAAAACTCTCTTTATTTTTACAGCTTCATTACGAAATCCGCTTTCATTTTACCGATTCGTTGCTAACGCCGATTTTAAAGAGATAAAAACGAAACGACGGGTTTACTTTATAGCATATAAATTTTTTTAGTGGAGCAACATTCCTACAAAAATTCCCAGATAGTTTCCAATGACATAGCCAAGCGTTCCGGTAAGAAGTCCGGGAATAATCAACTCCGTCCAGCCTTTGGATACCGCCATTGCCGCAGCTGTAGTCGGTCCTCCGACATTGGCATTTGACGCAATAATGATTTCTTCAATAGAGAACTTAAATATTTTTCCAAAAATAAGAGAAACAATCATATTTGTTGCAACAACAATCAAAGCTAATACCAAAAGAAGCGGAGACTCACGAATAATCATCGGTATGGAAGCAGGTGCTCCGATCACCGCAAAAAAGAGATAAATAAGGAAGGTTCCTATCTCCTGCGCTCCTTTTACGGAAGACATTTGTTTCGGGAAGAAAGAGGCAATCAACATGGTAAAAGTGGTAATTAAAAGATACTTGTTTCCGAAGAAGCCTCCGATAAACTTACTGAAAACATCTCCACCGGAAAAAGCGGAACTAATCAAGCCAGCAAGCTTTGTGGAAACGGTAACGATGGTAAAAGCTATCGCAACCGCAAAAGCAATATCCTTTAAAGAAATCTCCTTAGCTCCCCAATATTTTGCTGCCATAGTTTTATTCTGATCCTGATCGGCGGTATTGGCGCGAAGCGCATCCTCATATGGCTGCTTGTACAGCTTTTTTATAATTGCCATAGCCGGAAGAGAAATCAATACGAATACATAAATCGCCATAAGAAGGTTGTCCGCAACCAGCGCGGCGGAGACTGTCTTGCCCGGTACTTCATACTGCTGTGACATAGCAATAAAGTTTACGGAGCCTCCCGTGTATGTTCCCACAAACATAGGAATAATATCGTTTAATTTGGGAATCGCATTTTTCAAAGCAAAGAAAGCGAAAAAACCTCCCAACAAGGTTCCCACACTGCTCAAAAGATAAATCACAAGGATTCTGCCCGACTCTTTCCATATCTTTTTAACGTTGGCATTAAATAAAAGTAACGGAACGGCCAGCGGAACAACATAGCCCCACACCGCATCATAAACCGGTGCATCAGTCGGAATAATATTCAAATTGGCAAGAATTAAGGTAAATAACGTTGCCAGAATACATCCGGTAATTTTGCTCGCCCATTTATACTTCTGCTCCAGATAAATGGACAACGCCGCACTAAGTGCCAAAACCGTCCATAGCACCCAAGTATCATCAGCTGAAATTAAAGTTCCCATAGTTACCTCCTCGTTTTATGAATCAAAAATAGATAGCCTATAAAAAAAAACGGCTTATGCATCAGATCGGGAATAGCATATTTTCATCAGTCTGCTTGCTTCATAAAGGACTTTATCCAGAAGTTCAGCTGTTTCCTTTTTGCAGATAGCCGAAATCTTTTCATTGCACTCTTCCAGCATTGCCGTGATTTCCGCTTGTTCCCTCTTCTTTTTTGATACCTCCTTTTTATATTCTTCAATAAGCTGATAGCATTTTGCCTGCACGGAGCCTTGATATCGTTCTATATGAAATCTGCTTTTCTGGTAGGAAGCATCCGCCATCGCTGCAATCAAACGGTTTTGCCAGTAAAAACTGTCCGTACTAATCTCTTTCTTGGTATTGCTGAAATAAACAGGAATTTTGGTCACGGCGGAAAACATAGGAATCAATGCATTAAAAACATTGGCCCCGAAAGCAAACCAAGTGATACATTCCAATTCCTTACACTTTTCTTCCCTGTTTTGGTGTAAAGAAAGAAAGCTTGTTCGTTCAATACCGATCGGGCGCATCTGCCCCACATGACTCAGATCTCCGAATTTTCCGTAACAATCATAGACGGTGCCTTGGTAATGCGTTGAAAGCAGATATTTCACATCCATAGGCGTGATTTTTCTTTCCGGTACCATAGACCAGGGAATATCATCTGAATCCGGCTTAAAATCCGCAGCATCTCCATCATATCGGAAAGTATTCGGATTTAACCTTTTTAAGATGTACCAAGTTCTTGGCGTATTATAGACATGATCCGCATCACTATGACTTCCGAATGCTGCCCTGGGATTAAAATCCCCCTCAAAATCCAGATTTAAATGATGCTCTGCCATAAATTCTCTTAAGTCTTTTGAGCAGATATGCTCCTTCTGTTTTCCGAAGGCATCCTCCAAATCAAAAGTATCAATACCTTGTTGATTTGCCATCATGACATAAGCATCATCCGGGACTTTTTTTGCAATAAAGTGATGACCTCCTATGGTTTCCAGCCACCAAATTTCCTTGGTATCCGAGAAAGCAATTCCATTCATCTCATAGGTCCCGTATTTCTCCAGGAGTTCTCCCAAACGAATTACCCCTTCTCTTGCGGAGTGAATATAAGGAAGTAGGAGGCTGGTCATATCCTCTTCTCCAATCCCGCCCGGAATCTCTTTTCTTCCTTCCTTATGGAG
>CAUSIX010000231.1:0-3445 GCA_963531555.1 uncultured Oribacterium sp. | reverse complement strand
CCGCAAATTCTTTTTTTGGTTAATGCTGCAGGATTTGGTAAGCTTGGGGAGGCAAATCAGCTGTTGGAAGCGGATCAGCTCGATATGATTGATGTAAACTGTAAGGCGTTGACAGCGTTTACCTTACACTCTATTCCGTTTATGAGGAGAAACTCCCGAATTATTCAAATGGCTTCAGCAGCGGCATTTTTACCGCAAAGGGAGTTTTCTGTTTAGGCTGCGACAAAGTCTTATGTGTATTCTTTTTCAATATCCTTAAGAGAAGAACTTAGAGAACGAGGAATAGGAGTTACTGCAGTTTGCCCCGGACCGGTAGCAACCGAATTTTTTAAAGTTGCCGGAAATGAAGGAAAGCTTCACGCTGTGAAATCTTTGTTTATGGCGAAGCCGAAGAAGGTGGCTCTAAAAGCATTAATGGACAGTGTTTTGAATCGTCCGCTTTCGATTTACGGCTGTCCGATGAAGGTTTTTTACTGTTTCAGTCAAATTCTTCCGGATACGCTACTTATACGTATTCTGCGTGGCTTCTATCAATGAGAACGTATAGGCAAGGTACTTGTGGAGGAATGGTATTTTTTCTATGACAGGGCGATGTCGAAAGGGGAAAGTCGTTTTTTATGCGTGAACTGCTTGTGACGGAAAATGAAAAAGAGCAGAAGCTCTTAAAGCTCTTACAAAAATATTTTAAAGGTCAAAATGACTCCTTTCTTTATAAAATGTTGAGGAAGAAAAACATTTTACTGAATGGGAAAAAGGCAAACGGAAAAGAAGTTTTATCCATAGGAGACAAGATACAGCTTTACTTTAGTGAGGAAAGTCTCGAGAAATTAAGTTCTGCGGGAAAGACAGTGAATGCAGTTTGGCAGCCAAGCTATCAAAAGTATATTTTTTATGAGGATAAAAATCTGATTCTGTTTGCAAAACCTGCCGGCCTTTTATCGGAAAATGATGAAACAAGCTCTGTGTCCGTTAATTCACTCTTATCCTCCTATTTATTGGAAAAAGGGGAGATGAGTGATAGTCAGAGAGAAACCTTTCGTCCGGGTATTGCCAATCGTTTGGATAGAAATACTTCCGGACTTATTATTTTTGGTAAAAACTTAGCGGCCTTGCAAAGTCTCGGAAAGATGATGCAAAATCATTCTATAAGAAAAACTTACTATGCTTTAGTCTTGGGGGATTTCATGGAGGAGGGACTGCAGGAAAGTTTTATTCGAAAAGAAAAACGAGAAAATAAAGTGTATAGGACGAATCAGGAGGAAGGGGAAAAAATTTCCGCTGTTTTTTCCGTTAAGAAGAAATTCAGGGTAGAGAAGGACAGCTTTTCCTTACTTTCCGTTCAGCTTTTAACGGGAAAAACGCATCAAATCAGAAGTCAGCTGTCCTTCCTAAATCATCCGATTTTGGGGGACGAAAAATACGGGAACAGGGAAAGGAATAAGCGGTATCGGACTGAGGTCAAAAGACAGCTTCTTCATGCTTTTTCCTTGACTTTTCCGACAATAGAAAGCACGAATGTCCTTTCTTCCTTATCGGGAAAAGAATTTATCCTTCCTCTTTCTGAAGACTTTCAGTCATTTCTTCATATCCTTGAGGAGAAAGAGATCGGAGGGAACAACGCTTGCCTCGGAGCGAAATAAAATTTTATTATAGATATATACAAAATATTTATTTGACTTTACTTTAAAAACTGTCTAGGATACAGGAAAGAGTTTTTATATTCCGTCATCCATTTTTGTTTTCCCGATTTTCTTTTTCTTCTTCATTTTTTAGCTTGTTTTTCACTTTTGCTTTTTGTTTAGTTCACTTCGATTTTTGCTATTTTCACTTCTTTTTTTGTTTATTATTTGTGTCTGTATCCTACTTTTTTATTTTTCTATCTTTTATGCAGTTCTTTTTCTTCTTTCTTTTGTTTTTTCTTTTACTCTTTTTTGTTCTTAATTTCGAACGATTATTGTACGTTTTTCAAACATGTTTTTTTCTTTATTATTCTGTAGGAGGGGCGCTATGCTGGCTAATGTATACTCGTCCGGCCTTGTAGGTCTGAATGCCTATCTTTTTTCGGTGCAAGTGGATGCTTGCAACGGATTACCGCATACCACTATGGTGGGCAATGTTTCTCCTTCGGTGCGGGAAGCGGTAGATCGCGCCGGTATTGCACTTAAAAATAACGGAATCGAGCTTTTACCGAAGAAAGTTACAATTAATATTCAGCCTGCCGATATACGTAAAAATGGGACTTCCTTTGATTTCGCCATTTTGGTGGGCGTGCTTTGTGCGGTAGAAGATTTAACTGACTTTCCTTATGGAAACTATGCCTTTCTGGGGGAGCTTGGTTTAGATGGGGAAATAAAGCATATTCCCGGTGTTCTTCCTATGGTTTTAGCTATGGAAGAAGCCGGAATAGAGGGCGTTTTTGTCGGCAAGGAAGATGAAAAAGAGGCGAAAATTTGTGAGAAAATCAAGGTGACAGCGGTTTCTTCCGTAGAGGATTTTCTGCATATTCTTTCGGAGAACTCTCTGCAATATAGGGAGCGAAGGGGAAAGAGAAGGAACGGAAAGAAGGAAGATTTAAGGATAAAGATGCCACATTCCGGACAGCAAATGGGTTCTAAGAAGATAGTAATAGGCATGCAGAATTCTTTGCAAACGGAGAAAAATGCGACGACGGATTTTCTGGACATTCTTGGTCAGGAGGCAGGGATTCGAGCGTCTTTAATCGCCGCTTCCGGCATGCATGCCTTACTTCTTTCCGGTCCTGCAGGCACAGGAAAAAGTATGCTTGCCAAAAGAATACCGGGAATCTTACCAAAACTCAGTAAAGAGGAAAAACTGGAAGTCAGTAAAATTTACTCGATTGCCGGTATGCTTTCTTCGGATGAAGGAATGATAGAGGAACGACCTTTTAGGGCGCCGCACTCCGCAATCAGTCAAAACACCTTGCTCGGAGGAATGATACGTGGAAATTTGGTTCCGGGAGAATTGGCTCTTGCTACAAAAGGAGTATTGTTTTCGGATGAATTTCCGCTTTTTAAAAAAGAAACCATAGAAGCATTACGAGCCCCTATGGAGGAAAAAGAGGTGGTTTTACATCGTCTTCAGCAATCTTTTTCTTATAAAGTGGATTGTATTTTGATTGTGGCCATGAACCCTTGTCCCTGCGGCTTTTATCCTGACAGAAATCGATGTCATTGTACGCCGGGACAGATAAGAGCCTATCAAAGAGGACTTTCGAAACCGATTTTAGAGAGAATAGACCTGTCCGTTGAACTTCCGCCGGTTTCTCTGGAGAAAGCAATGGGAAAAACCGGCAGAATAAGCTCCTCTGAACTGCAAAAGAAGGTGGAAGAAGCAAGATTGATACAGAGAAAAAGATTTTTTCATGAAGAGCATATTTCTTTTAACAGTCAAATGGGTCCTACAGAAATTACGAAGTATTGTTTTT
>CAUSIX010000230.1:0-3454 GCA_963531555.1 uncultured Oribacterium sp. | reverse complement strand
TCGGCACAAGAACCACTTTTATAACGGAAATAAACATCCCGACCACCTGTACATCGACAGTTTTTCCGGCATAGAGCAGCGTAAGAAGCGGTGTCATAAACGGAGCCAGAATAGTGGAAACGGAAGTCATACAAACTGAAAGGGCAACATCTCCTTTCGAAAGATAGGTCATGACATTCGATGACGTACCTCCCGGACAGCCTCCTGCACACACTGTCCTACTGCAAACTAACCTTCCCTTTCCTATAGCAGAAGGAATGAAAAGGGAAATAAAAAAGACCTTTCTTTATAAAAGTGAAAATGAATAAAGAAAAATCCTTTTTATAATGTTTGCTATTTTATCGCGACTTTCCCGCTTTCGCAAGAAAATGCCGAAATCCTTCTATACAGATTCGGAATAGGAGCTATATAAAAGGGTCTCCCGAAGCCCTGTATAAGCCGTTTTTTACGAAAAATCCTCTATGAGCTCCAAAGTATGCTCCTTCTGCATTTTCTGACATACAGATAAGAAACGGTCAAGCGGAATATTGTTCACCTGCTTATTGGAGCCGCGCAAATTGATGGAAACGGTATTCTCCGATGCTTCTTTATCACCCAGAACGAGAATATACGGATCCTTATAGTTCTTGTAGGTCTTGATCTTCTCCTTCATATTCTTGTCCGTGTAGTCCACTTCAGCGCGGAGTCCGAGCTCTGAAAGCGCATCGTAAACTTTCTTGGCATAAGCGTTGTGCTCTTCCCGAATCGGCACGATGCCGACCTGCTCCGGAGAAAGCCAGAAGGGGAAACTGCCCTTGAAGTTCTCGATGATAATGCCGATAAAACGCTCCAAGGAGCCATAGATGGCACGGTGCAGTACCACCGGCATCTCCTGCTCTCCCTCCGCATTCTGGAAGGAACAGCCGAAGTTATGCGGAAGCTGGAAATCCAGCTGTACCGTTCCGCACTGCCACTCTCTTCCGAGGGCATCCTTAATCTGGAGGTCAATCTTCGGGCCGTAAAAAGCGCCGTCTCCCTCATTGATTTCGAAACCGCCTTCTCCATACGTCTTGGTAAGAATCTTCTTTAAAGCGGCTTCCGCACGATTCCATACCTCGATATCTCCCATGAAATCTTCCGGTCTCGTGGAAAGCTCTGCACGGTACGTTACGCCGAAGGTCTTGTAGACTTCATCCGCAATGGAAATGATGTCGGCAATCTCCGCCTCAATCTGAGACTCCATCACAAAGGTATGGTCGTCGTCCTGCCGGAACTCCTGTACACGGAAAAGGCCGTTCATCTGACCGGACTTCTCTTTTCTGTGCAGAACATCATACTCGGAATAGCGAATGGGAAGCTCCTTATAGGAACGATTTCTTCTCTTATAGGTGAGCATCGCATTCGGGCAGTTCATCGGCTTTGCCGCCATGGTATCCATATTTTCACGATTATAGAGGACAGAACCCGCCTGAATCTTCACCGTCTTCTCGGGAAGACTCGGATCGTTCGGATTCTCCATCACGCCGGAAAGATCCGCATCCGCCTTTAACCATCCCGAAACCCCCGGAACCATAAACATATTGTTGATGTAATGTGCCCAGTGTCCGGAAATCAGCCACAGCTTCTTATTGTTGATAAGAGGCGCGGAAATCTCTGTATAGCCGTGTCTCTTCTGTACTTCTCTGGAATACTGGAGAAGTGCCTGATACATCTTCCATCCTCTCGGAAGCCAGTAAGGCATCCCCGGTGCAGTTTCGTCAAACATAAAGAGGTCGAGTTCTTTTCCGAGTTTTTTATGATCCCTCTCCTGTGCCTCTTTCAGCCACTTCAAGTGCTCCTTCAGGGCATTCTTATCCGGGAAGATAAAGAGATAGACTCTCTGTAACTGATCTCTGTGCTCATCTCCTCTCCAGTATGCTCCCGAAACGGACTTGATCTGAAACGCCGCATTCATAAGATCCTGGGAATTCTCCACATGCGGTCCCCGACAAAGGTCCACAAAGTCATCCCCGGTATGATACACGGAGATCACCTCTCCTTCCGGAAGATCCTCGATCAATTCCTTTTTAAACTTCTGATTGGCAAAAAGCTTCAGTGCGTCTTCCCTGGAAAGCTCTTCTCTCGTCCATGGTTCTCTTCTCTTGATGATTTCCCGCATCTTATTCTCGATTGCCGGAAAGTCATCCTCCGTCAGATTCTTCGGAAGAAGGAAATCATAATAAGCGCCGTCTTCAATCTGCGGACCAATAGCGTATTGTACGTCTTTTCCATAGAGCTCTACCATTGCTTTTGCAAGGATATGCGCCATGGAATGCCGATATCTCTCTAAAAGTTCTGTTTTATCCATACTAAAACCTCTTTTTTATTCTTCCTTTTTTACTCTTCCGCGTTCGCTTCCAATCTCTCCATCGCTCTTTTCAGTCTACGAAGAGACTCCTCTTTCCCGAGCACGGAGAGAATCTCCGTTGCTCCCGCAGGCGTCATCATTTTTCCGGAAAGGGCAATCCGAATCGGCCACATGGTGAATCCCGTTTTATATCCCTTTTCCGCACTGAATTCCTGCAAAAGGCTGTAAAGTCGGTCGTTACTGTAATCCGTTCCCTTTTCCAAAAGAGGAAGAACCTCTTTTAAAAGCTGTAAAGAATTCTCTTCCGTCGTCTTCGCCTTTTTGTTCTGATAGAGAGAAAGGGCATACTCCGGCACCGCCTTAAAGAAGTCTACATGCTCCGGAATATCGGGGAAAATCTCGATACGGCTCTTCACCATCTCGGCAATTTTCTTTAAATCCACCTTCTCCCCGGCAGCCTCCTTCAGATAGGGGTAGGCTCTCTCATAAAATTTATCGAAGTCCATCTTCTTGATGTACTCCCCGTTCATCCAGCGAAGTTTCCCCATATCAAAGACCGCAGGACTCTTCGAGATACGATGATAATCAAACTCCCGAACGAGATCCTCCAAGGAAAGAATCTCTTCATTTCCTTCCGGACTCCAACCGAGAAGCGCGACAAAGTTTACAACCGCTTCCGGAACAAAGCCCTGATCGATCAAATCCTCAAAAGAGGAGTGTCCGGAACGCTTGGAGAGCTTCTTATGATTTTCATCCGTAATCAAAGGACAATGCACGAGTTTCGGGGATTCCCAGCCGAAGGCATCATAGAGTCTCTGGTACTTCGGACTGGAGGAAAGATACTCATTTCCCCGAACCACGTGGGTAATCCCCATCAAATGGTCGTCCACGACATTGGCAAAATTATAGGTCGGGAAGCCGTCGGACTTGATGAGCACCATGTCATCCAGTTCGCTATTTTCCACAGTAACATCCCCGTATAACTCATCATGGAAGGTCGTTGTCCCCTCTGTCGGGTTATTCTGCCGGATTACATAGGGAAGACCCGCTGCAAGCTTCTCCTCTACCTCTTCTTTCGAAAGAGAAAGACAGTGCTTGTCATAGTGCATGAGGATTTCCCCGTTGACC
>CAUSIX010000229.1:0-3483 GCA_963531555.1 uncultured Oribacterium sp. | reverse complement strand
CCGTATCGGAAAGTGAAAGTAGCAGTGAAAGCGATGGAATATCATCACCTTCGACCGAAAGTGAGGGTAGTGAGCAAAATGCTGCATCGGAAAGTAGCGAAACTGCGATGATTGAGACGAGTGCAGGAACAGCGGCAACGGAAACTTCGGGAGGAGCGTAGAAACAGCTATAGCGGAAACTGCAAGAGGAGAGTAGAAAATGCGACTTGCTTTCAGTGATTTTTAAATATAGAAATTTAGAAGAAGAGTAGGGAGCGGAAAGAGATAAGATGAATACCAAGGATTTTTATTATGATTTACCGGAGGAGCTGATTGCGCAGGATCCCTTATTGAAGCGTTCCGCTTCCCGGCTTCTTGTGATGGATAGAAATAGCGGAGAGATAGAGCATAAGCACTTTGAAGATGTCCTTGCCTATCTTAGAGAGGGCGATTGTCTGGTTTTAAACAATACGAAAGTTATCCCTGCGCGTTTACACGGTGTAAAGGCGGGAACAGGGGCGCATGTGGAAGTTCTGCTCCTCACAAGGCTCACGGATAAAAGCTGGGAATGTATAGTTCGACCGGGAAAGAAGCTCCGTGTCGGTGCCGAAATCGTTTTTGCGGAGAATTTGCTTTCTGCGACCATTTTAGAGTGTAAGGAAGACGGGAATCGTGTTATAGAATTCCATTTTGAGGGTATTTTCGAGGAGATTTTGGATAAGCTTGGTGAAATGCCGCTTCCTCCTTATATCACGAAACAGCTGACGGACAAGACCAGGTACAATACCGTCTATGCGAAAGAAGAAGGCTCTGCAGCGGCACCGACTGCGGGACTCCACTGGACGAAGGAGCTTCTTGAAAAGGTGCAGGAGAAGGGCGTAAAACTTGCCTATGTCACGCTCCATGTGGGACTCGGAACCTTCCGACCGGTGAAGGTGGAGGATGTGGAAAAGCATCATATGCACTCGGAACTTTATATCATCGATAAGGAAACGGCGGATTTAATCAACAGCACGAAGAAAGCCGGTGGAAGAATTATCTGCACGGGAACCACTTCCTGCCGAACAATCGAATCCAATGCCGATGAGAACGGTGTTCTCCATCCCGGAAGTGCATGGACGGATATTTTTATCTATCCGGGTTACCGCTTTAAAGTCATGGACGGGCTTATTACGAACTTTCATTTGCCGGAGTCGACACTCATTATGTTGGTGTCCGCCTTTTCTACGCGGGAAAATGTTTTGCATGCCTATCAGGAGGCGGTAAGGGAAAGGTACAGATTCTTCAGTTTTGGGGATGCCATGTTTCTGATTTGACACAAAATTCGTGTTTCAAAGAAAAAGAATCAATAACCAATAAGTTATTGATTCTTTTTCTTTATTGCTATATAGTAATAACAAAGGAGAATTTTTCATGTACGAAATATATTTTTATAAGAATCGAAAAGGTGTTTACGAGGTGCTAGAGTATATTCGTAGCTTAAGGGAGAAAACTGACAAAGACAGCCGTATTAAATCGCATAAGATTTCTGATTATATCAGCACGCTGGAGGAGTATGGTTTATCTGCAGGGGAGCCTTATATAAAGCCAATAGAAGGAGCTAATAATCTATGGGAATTAAGACCTTTAAGAGATAGAATTTTTTTCGTTACATGGGAAGATGATAGCTTTGTTTTACTACATCATTTTCAGAAGAAAACGCAGAGGACACCTAGGAGAGAAATTGAGCAAGCTCTTAGAGAGATAGAAGATTTAAAGAAAAGAGGTTTATAATGAAAAATAGTGCTGTTTCTGATTTTACATGGAGAGATGTGCAAAAAGAGTTGTATACAGCGGAAGAAATTGCCGAGAGCGATTTAAGAGTCGCTCTGATTGGGGAACTTATCAAAGCCAGAAACGAAAAAGGCATCAGTCAAAAGAGACTGGAAGAGCTAAGTGGAGTGAAGCAACCCATGATAGCAAGAATTGAAAGTGGAAAAACTCTTCCGCAAGTAAATACTTTGATTAAGTTGCTTGTGCCGTTAGGAAAGACACTTGCCATAGTTCCGAACAAATAAAATGTAGTGGATAGAATCGAGAGGGGGCCCCTCTCTTTTTGCTTTTTGGAGCAAAGGAATAAGACGCCGGATTCAGTTCATTTCTTAAAATTTTTTCATTTCTTTTTCTCCCCTTTTCGACATGGATGATTGAAATGAGTCTTCCCTCTACGCATGATTGAAAACTGCCTTTCCTCTATGCTATCATTAGGAGCGTTATAAGAGAAGATACAGAGATCATACAGAAAACATACAGAGAATATACAGAGAATATACAGATATAATCGGAGAAAACTATGCGAATCAATAAATGGCTATCCTCCATGGGGATTTGCTCAAGAAGAGAGGCGGACCGGCTGATTTCCGAAGGGAAAGTCAAGGTGAACGGAGAGGCAGCAAGTCTTGGACAGGAAATCAGCGGAGAAGAAGATATAGAACTGAACGGAAAGTGCATTTCCGGAGAAGGAGAGAAGCGGGAAAAGCCGAGAGAGGTTCTTCTTGCCTATTACAAGCCGCGCGGAGTGATTTGCACGACAGGAGAGAAGGACAGAGGGAAAAATGTCATAGAGGATATCCATTATCCCGAGCGTATTTACCCAATCGGACGGCTCGATAAGGATTCCGAAGGACTCCTTCTTCTTACCAATCAGGGTGAACTCGTCAATCAGATCAACAAGTCCCGGAGCGAAAAAGAGAAGGAATATATCGTGACGGTGGAAGAGGATATCACAAAGCATTTTTTACGGGAAATGAGCGAGGGTGTCTATCTTAAGGACTTGGAAAGGACGACAAAACCCTGCTTCGTCTTTCAGGAGGAGAATATTCCAGTCGCACAAAGAAAGAGACAGTTTCACATTATCTTAACGGAAGGACTAAACCGACAGATTCGGAGAATGTGTGCAACGCTCGGCTATACAGTGAAGCGTCTTAAGAGAGTTCGAATTATGAATCTGACTGTGGACGGGTTAAAGCCGGGAGAATATCGGGAGATTCGGAAAGAGGAGCTGGGGCTTAAGTAAATGCCACCCTGCTTTTATAAAGAAAGAATGATGAAAAGGACATGTGAAAAAGGATAAGAAAGTGTAAAAAAGAGCAAGAAAGAGTAAGTAAAAGTAAGAAAGAGTAAGAAAGAGTAAGTAAGAGTAAGGTATTTATCCTATAACGTTAAAAACAGAAAGAGAAACTATGAATAAGAGAAAACGGATAGAGGAGCTCGTAGAGCTTTTAAATCAGGCGGGGAAAGCCTATTATCAGGAAGGAAAAGAGATTATTTCCAACCTGGAATATGACAAAGCCTATGATGAACTGGTGCGTCTTGAGGAAGAGACAGGGATTGTTCTGTCAGCCAGTCCCACACAAAATGTCGGATACAGCGTGGCTACAGCCCTTCCGAAGGAGGAGCATGCGAGCCAGATGCTTTCTCTTGATAAAACAAAGTCCGTGGAGACTTTACAAAGCTTTCTCGGGG
>CAUSIX010000228.1:0-3494 GCA_963531555.1 uncultured Oribacterium sp. | reverse complement strand
GGTAAGGGCGCACAGCTTGTTCGTTCCGCAGGAAATGCCGCACAGCTTATGGCAAGGGAAGGAAAGTACGCTACTCTGAGACTTCCTTCCGGAGAAATGAGAATGGTTCCTATCGAGTGCCGTGCAACAATCGGTGTAGTAGGTAACGGAGACCACAACCTCATTAACCTCGGTAAGGCGGGAAGAAAACGTCACATGGGTATCCGCCCGACAGTCCGCGGTTCCGTTATGAACCCGAACGACCACCCGCACGGAGGTGGAGAAGGTAGAGCACCAATCGGACGTCCGGGTCCCTGCACACCTTGGGGTAAGCCTGCACTTGGTTTGAAGACCAGAAACAAGAAGAAGCTTTCCAATAAGCTTATCGTAAGAAGACGTGATGGTAGAGCCATCAAATAATTGAGGAGGAGAAAGAATAATGGCACGTTCTATTAAAAAAGGACCATTTGCAGATCAGAGTCTTTTAAAGGCAATAGATGCACAGAATGCACAGAATCAAAAGACAGTTGTAAAAACCTGGTCTCGTCGTTCCACAATCTTCCCGTCATTTGTTGGACACACCATTGCGGTTCATGACGGAAGAAAGCATGTTCCTGTGTATATTACGGAGGACATGGTTGGACATAAGTTAGGCGAATTCGTTGCTACAAGAACTTACCGCGGACATCACGGTAACGGTGACGAGAGAAAAGGATAATCTGCATAATTGAAAGGAGGACATGAAAAATGTCAAAGGGTCATAGATCTCAGATTAAAAGAGAGAGAAATGCAAACAGCGATAAAAGACCTTCCGCTAAGCTTTCTTATGCTAGAGTATCTGTACAGAAAGCTTGCTTTGTTTTAGATGCTATTCGTGGCAAGGGATTGGAAGAGGCCTTAGGAATTGTAACGTACAACCCAAGATATGCTTCTACATTGGTTAAGAAACTTCTTGAGTCCGCAGCTGCAAATGCAGAGAATAATAACAATATGAACAGGGATACGCTTTATGTTGCAGAGTGCTTCGCAAACAGTGCTCCGACATTAAAGAGAATTCACCCCAGAGCACAGGGAAGAGCTTACAGAATCTTCAAGAGAAGCTCTCACATCACTGTTATTTTGGACGAAAGAAAGTAAAAGGAGGCAAGGAATGGGACAGAAAGTCAATCCGCACGGTATGAGAGTCGGTATCATTAAGGACTGGAATTCCAAATGGTACGCAGACAAGAAAAACTTTGCTGATACACTTATCGAAGATCATAAGATCAGAGAGTTTTTAAAGAAAAAACTGTATTCCGCAAATGTCTCTAAGATTGAAATCGAAAGAGCAGCTGAGGATAAGGTTCGCGTAACAATTTATACTGCTAAGCCGGGTTATGTAATCGGTAAGGGCGGTGCTGAAATTGAGAAATTAAAGAAAGAAGTACAGAAGTTCACCGACAAGAATATCTTCATTGATATTAAAGAAATCAAGAGACCGGACAGAGATGCACAGCTTGTAGCGGAGAGCATCGCACTGTCCTTGGAGAACCGTGTTTCTTTCCGTAGAGCATTGAAGCAGGCTATGAGCAGAACCATGAAAGCCGGCGCGCTCGGAATCAAAGCTTCCGTAGGCGGACGTCTTGGCGGTGCCGATATTGCAAGAAGAGAATTCTACAGCGAGGGAACCATTCCTCTTCAGACTCTTCGCGCAGATATCGACTATGGATTTGCAGAGGCCGATACAACCTATGGAAAATTGGGTGTAAAGGTTTGGATTTATAAGGGCGAGGTTCTTCCTGCCAAGAAAAATAAGGAAGGGAGCGAGAAATAACTATGTTAATGCCTAAGAGAACGAAATTCCGTAAGCAGATGCGTGGCAGAATGACCGGTAAGGCTACACGAGGAAATACCGTAAGCCACGGTGAGTTCGGTATTGTTTCCATGGAACCTTGTTGGATCAGATCCAATCAGATCGAGGCGGCCAGAATCGCCCTTACGAGATATATCAAGCGTGGCGGTAAAGTTTGGATCGATATTTTTCCGGATAAGCCCGTATCCGCTAAGCCGTTAGGAGTACGTATGGGATCCGGAAAAGGTGCTACCGATTACTGGGTAGCCGTTATTAAGCCGGGCCGCGTTTTATTCGAGATTGCCGGTGTGCCGGAAGAAGTTGCCAGAGAGGCGCTTAGACTTGCTTCTCACAAGCTTCCCTGTAACTGCAAGATCGTTGCAAAAGCAGATCTGGAAGGCGGTGATAACTAATGAAAAAGAAAACTTATTTAGAAGAGCTGAAGGCAAAGTCAGCTGAGCAGCTGAATGAAGAGCTGGTATCCGCAAAGAAAGAACTTTTCAATCTGCGATTCCAGAATGCAACCAATCAGTTGGATAATACAGCCCGCATTACCGAGGTTCGGAAAAACATCGCTCGGATTCAGACTGTTATCACTGAGAAAGCGAAAGCGTGAGAAGGGAGAACAGAAGAATGGAAAGAAATCTGAGAAAAACCCGTACCGGTAAGGTGGTTAGTGCAAAGATGGACAAGACCATCGTTATCGCTATTGAAGATCACGTGAAGCACCCGCTTATCGGAAAGATTGTACAGCGTACTGTGAAGATTTATGCGCATGACGAGAACAATGAAGCCGGTGAGGGAGATACAGTAAAGGTAATGGCAACCAGACCTTTGTCCAAGACCAAGAGATGGAGACTCGTTTCCATCATTGAGAAGGCGAAGTAATACAGGAGCAAGGAAGGAGCATATATGATTCAGCAGGAAACAAGACTGAGAGTTGCTGATAACACAGGTGCAAGAGAGCTTCTTTGCATCCGCGTTATGGGTGGCTCAACCAGAAGATATGCCGCCATTGGTGACACCATTGTGGCTTCCGTAAAGGATGCTATTCCAGGCGGACAGGTTAAAAAGGGTGATGTTGTAAAGGCTGTTGTGGTTCGTACTGTTGACGAGACAAGAAGAAAAGACGGAAGCTATATCCGTTTCGATGAAAACGCAGCGGTAATCCTCAAGGAGGATAACACTCCGAAGGGCACCCGTATCTTTGGACCGGTAGCAAGAGAGTTAAGAGATCATGGTTACATGAAGATCGTATCCCTTGCCCCGGAAGTATTATAAGGAGGGGAGCCGTATGCGTAGAATTAAGAAAGACGATATGGTAAGAATCATTACCGGTAAGGATAAAGGAAAAGAGGGTAAGGTTTTATCCTTCGATCCGAAGACCAACAAGGTAGTGGTAGAAGGCTGCAATATGGTAACCAAGCACCAGAAGCCGAGCCAGGCTAACCCGCAGGGCGGACTCTTGAAGAAGGAAGCTGCACTGGATGCCTCCAACGTTATGCTTGTAGTAGACGGACAGGCAACCAGAGTCGGATTCAAGGTTGAGGACGGCAAGAAGGTACGTGTAGCGAAGAAGACCGGTAAGGTTATTGATTAAGAGAAAGGAGGAATCGAGGATTGCTTGATTAAAGGATTTTTACAATAGCGAAATAAAAGAAGCTATGCAGAAGAAGTTTACCTA